>CADAGW010000186.1:4790-6508 GCA_902787475.1 uncultured Eubacteriales bacterium | reverse complement strand
GCCCTTTTTGTCGTCCTCCCTATAGGCCCCCGCCGCCTCCACCCGGGAGGGCGATTTGGGGCATATGGTCAGCTTTTTGACCGGCCGGAGATAGAGCTTCTCAGGTCCCTCCACTTTCGCGGCCCTCTGCCAGGGGCCGGGGGTGAACCGGGCGTCGTATTCAAAGCTGAAGTTCAGCTGGCCCGTGATCTTCTCGATGGGCCCGGAGCGGTAGGCGGTGTCCGGGGCGGCCAGGGTGTTTGGATCGGACGCGGCCAGTGTCTCCCCGTCCTTCTCCACTGTGAACCACACCTTGGGCGACCCGGCCCGGTAGGTGGAAAAGTCCACGCCGGGGCAGTACCCGGTGATCTCCAGTGCGTTTGGGCCCTCTGAGAGGGTCACCTCGTATTCGTCGTATACCTTATACGTGGGCAAGTCCCCGTACTGGCCGCAGCCCAAGAAGGCGCCGTTCAGCCACAGGGCGTACTCCCCGTCGGCGGACACGCGCACGCGGGCCTTGCCGCCCGGCGCGTCAAATTCCCTGCGGAAGCGGGCGTAAGCGTTCACCGTCTCCCCACCGGGGGCCCATATCCATTCAGGCTTCAGACTCATTTGGATCGCTCCTTTCATACCACTCACAGGCCCAAATCGTCAAAGAAGGTCATCTGGCTGGTCTCGGGCATGTCGCCCAGGGCTCCCACGGACCTCAGCATCTCCACCACGGATTTGCTGATCTTTCGCCTGACCATGTCCTCCCGGGAGGTGAAGGCTCCGTTCTCCCGGGCCTGCACGATGGGCAGGGCGGCGGAGAGCCCCAGGCCGGGCAGGGAGCAAAACGGCGCCCGGATCTGTTTGTCTCCCTCCAGCACGAACTTGGTGGGCTCGGACTTATACACGTCCACGGGCAGGATCTCCACCCCCCGCATGCCCATCTCGATCAGGCTTTCCAGGATGGTGATCTTGTCGCCCTCCTTGTCCTGCTCGGGCTTGGGCAGGTCCATCAGCTCGTGGAGCCGGTCCTTGAGGGCGTCCACCGGGGCCACCATGGTGGAGGCGTCGAATTTCTCGATGTTGCGCTTTAAGAAGCAGGCGTAGTACGCCGTGGGGTAGTAGATCTTAAAGTAGGCGATGCGCAGGGCCATCATCACGTAGGCCACGGCGTGGGCCTTGGGGAACATGTAGCCGATCTTGTTGCAGGCCCCGATGAACCAGTCCGGCACGTTGTGCTCCTGCATGGCCTGAAGCATCCCCGGCTTGAGCCCGCCGCCCTTGGCCGCCTTGCCCTTGCGGACGAACTCCATGATGTCGAAGGCCATCTTGGGCTCCACGCCCATGGCCATCAGCTGGTTCATGATGTCGTCGCGGGTGCATATGGCGTGCTTCAGATCCGCCGCGCCGCTCTTGATGATATCCTGTATATTGCCCAGCCACACGTCCGTGCCGTGGGACAGGCCGGATATCCTCACCAGCTCGTCGAACGTGGAGGGCAGAGTATCCATCAGCATCCCCCGCACGAAGCTGGTGCCGAATTCCGGCACTCCCAGGGTGCCCGTCTTGCACTCGATCTCCTCCGCCGTGACTCCGAGCGCCTGGGGGCCCCGGAACAGGGAGAGTATGCTTTTGAACACCTCCGGGTCCTCAAGGGGCACCTTGACCGGCGGTATGCCGGTGATGTCCTGAAGGTCCCGAAGCATGGTGGGATCATCGTGGCCCAGTATATCCAGCTTCACCAGCACGTC
>CADAGW010000186.1:0-4744 GCA_902787475.1 uncultured Eubacteriales bacterium | reverse complement strand
GTGAACTGATAGATGGAATAGCCCTTGGGCAGCACCACCATGCCCGCCGGGTGCTGGCCGGTGGTGCGCTTGACGCCGGTGCAGCCCAAAGCCAGCCGGTCCTTTTCCGCCTGGCTGGCGGTGAGGCCCCGCTCCTCCAAATATTTGAGCACATACCCGTAGGCGGTCTTTTCCGCCACGGTGCCTATGGTGCCGGCCCTGAACACGTTCTCCGCTCCGAAGAGCTCCTTCACGTAATTGTGGGCCGTGGACTGGTATTCGCCGGAAAAGTTCAGGTCGATATCGGGCACCTTGTCGCCCTTGAAGCCCAAAAACACCTCGAAGGGGATGTTGAAGCCGTACCGTCCCATGTCCTCCCCGCACTTGGGGCAGGCCATGGGAGGCAGATCCAGCCCGCAGGCGTACTGGGCGGGGGGATCCCATATGGCGTGCTTGCATTTGGGGCACACGTAGTGGGGCGGCAGGGAATTGACCTCGGTGATGCCCGTCAAAAAGGCGATGAAGGAGGATCCCACCGAGCCCCGGGAGCCCACGATGTAGCCGTCGGAGGTGGACTTGGTGACCAGCTTGACGGCGATGTCGTACAGGGTCGAAAATCCGTAGCCGCATATGGAGCCCAGCTCCTTGTCCATGCGGGAGCGGACGATGCCCGGTATGGGGTCGCCGTATATCTCTCTGGCCCGGTTTTCGGACAGCTGCCGGATCTCCGCCTCGGCGTTTTCCCAGAAGGGCTGAAATGTCTCCTTGCCCTCGGGATGCTCCACGAATATGCGGAGCTTGCCCACCTTTTCGGCGATGGCCCGGGGATTTTCCACCACTACTTCATATGCCTTTTCCTCGCCCAGGTAGGCAAATTCATTGAGCATGTCGTCCGTGGTGCGGAAATAGAGCGGGGGCTGGAAGTCCGCGTCCTCAAAGCCCTTGGCGGCCATGATGATGGCCCGGAATATGGCGTCCTTGGGCTCCTTGAAGTGCACGTCTCCCGTGGCCACCACGGGGATGTTCAGCTTTTCGCCCAGCCGGACGATGCGCCGGTTGTATTCCCTCAGCTCCTCCTCGTCCTTGGCGATGCCCTCCCGGATCATGAAGGCGTTGTTGCCTATGGGCTGGATCTCCAGATAGTCGTAGAACCGGGCGATCCGCTCCAACGTCTTTTCGTCCTTGCCCGCCACCATGGCCCGGAACAGCTCGCCCGCCTCGCAGGCGCTGCCCACGATGAGCCCTTCCCGGCACTGGGTGATCAGCTTTCTGGGTATGCGGGGGGTGCGGTAGAAGTATTTCAGGTGGGCGTCCGACACGATGTGGTTCAGGTTCTCCATGCCCTTCTGGGTGGCGGCCAGAAGCACGATGTGGTAGGACTTGCCGCCCGCGTCCCCGTCGAAGGCGGAGTTGAGCTCATTGAGCCTGGTCAGGTGCTTTTCCTTCCTCAGCCTTTCGCACTCCGTCTCAAAGAGCTTTCCGCAGGCCCGGGCGTCGTGGGTGGCCCGGTGGGCCTTGACCAGCTCGATCCCCAGATATTTGCACAGCGCGCCCAGCTTGTGGCTCTTTTGGTCCCTGTACAGGTTCCGGGCGAAGGTGAGGGTGTCCGCCTTGGGATGGTCAAAGGGCAGGCCGGCCTCATTGAACGCCCGCTCGAAGAAGGCCATGTCGAAGGAGGCGTTGTGGGCCACCAGCACCGCGCCCTGGCAGAACTCGGCGAAGGAGCCGATCACGTCCTGTATGGGCGGCGCGGAGCGCACCATGCCGTCGTCTATGCCGGTCAGCTCCACCACCTTGGGGGGGATGGGCCGGGAGGGGCGGATCAGCTGGGAGAACTCCCCCACCTCCACGCCGTTTTCCACCCGCACCGCGCCGATCTCTATGATCTCGTCCGTGGCGGTGTTAAGCCCCGTGGTCTCCACGTCCAGCGCCACGTAGGTGATGCCGTCCAGGGGCCTGTCGTCGGCCATGTCCACGATCTGGGCGGAGTCGTCGATCAGGTACCCCTCGCAGCCGGGGATGAGCTTGATGTCATTCTTTTTCGCCGCGCCGAAGGCCTCGGGGAAGGCCTGCAGCACCCCGTGATCGGTGATGGCGATGGCCGGATGGCCCCACTTGGCGGCCTGCTTGATCAGGTCCGTGGGGCTGGACACCGCGTCCATGGTGCTCATCTGGGTATGAAGGTGCAGCTCCACCCGCTTGACGGGGGCCGTGTCCTCCCGCACCGGCTTTTTCGCCCGGTTCACGTTGTCCATCATCACGGACATATCGTGTATGAAGTTGTCGAAAAGGTACCGGCCCTCGATCCGGACGAACTGGCCCACCGCCAGGCCGTCCAGTATGGTTTTCTTTTCCTCTTCGTTCTTGGGCGCCAAAAAGGCCTTGCAGTTGACCGTATTGGTGTAGTCGGTCATCACGCAGGTCACCAGCAGCTTTGTGTCGTTCTTTACGGACTTCGACTCCATCTTGAGGATCTCGCCCTCCAGGGCCACCTGGCCGGAGTCCTCCTTGAGATCCTTCATCTCCATGACGGGTCGGCTGATCACCTTGCCCAATATCACGGGACTTGGCGCGTTTTTCCCCTTCTGGGCATTCTCCAGGGCCTTTTGCGCCGCCTCGGCCACCCGCTTGTCGCTCAGCTCCCGCTCCCTGGCGATGCGCTGGAGCCGGGCGTTCTCGTCTCCGTCCGATACCACGCTGACCTTCATGTCCAGGTGGAACTGATCCCGCATCAGGTCGCTCATGGCCTGGGGCACGCCCTGGGCCGACAGGTATTCCGCCGCCATGTCCCCGTGTATGGTCACGGTCAGTTGATCCCCGCTGAGGCTCCAGGCCCCGCCCTTCAAAAACGGCTTGGCCCCGGGATGGAGCCGGGCCAGCCGGTCTGTCAGATATCCCTTCCAGGCGGAGATGTCCTCCACCACGCTCTGGGCCAGGGAGGGGGTGGACACCCGCACCTCATACTGAAAGCCGGGAAAGTGCTCCCGCAAAAAGGCGTAGAGCTCGTCCCATTCCCGGTTGTTGAGGATCCTGTCGGCCTCCATCATGGCCCGCATATGCTCGCCGCTCCGGTCCACCTGCAGCTTTACCAGGCGGACGTCGTCGGCCAGTCGGGCGTTTTTCCGGCGCATCAGCGCGTCCCAGCTTTGGCTCATGTATATGCTCCTTGGGGGAAACGTTGAGGGCTGCTCGCCCTCAAACTCCTCGCCAAAGGGCCATTGGCCCTTTGGAATCCCATCTTCCGCCCTTCGGGCGGGGTATTGTTTCATACTGAACTGCAGGGGCGGGATCGTTTCGTCCCTTTTCCACCATTGGCATATGCTTTATTTCTCCCCTCAATGCCAACAGGGCTTCCCCGCCATGGCGAGGAGGTCTGTAAGGCCGACGAAGCGATCCGCGGCCCCTGAATCATTCGGGGAAGCGCCGGGCGATCTCAGAGAGCAGTATCTGCGCCAGGTCGCCCTGCACGGTCACGGGGGTCTCGCCCTTCACAAACAGCATGCCGCCGCTCTTGCCGCCGGCGACGCCGATGTCCGCCTCCCGGGCCTCGCCGGGCCCGTTGACCACGCAGCCCATCACCGCCACCCGCAGGGGCTTTTTCCGGCCGGACAGCTCGTCCCGCACCCGGCTGGCGATGCCCTCCACGTCGATGCAGGTCCGCCCGCACGTGGGGCAGGAGATCACGTCCACGCCGCTTCTAAGCCCGATGGCCCTGAGGATCTCCACCCCCGCCGTCCCCTCCCGGGTGGGGTCGCCGGTCAGGGACACCCGGATGGTGTCGCCTATGCCGTCCAACAGAAGCGCGCCGATGCCGATGGCGCTTTTCACCGTGCCCATGCCCGGCAGGCCCGCCTCGGTGACGCCCACGTGAAGGGGATAATCACACTCCTTAGACGCCAGCCGGTACGCCTCCACCGTCAGAGGGACGCTGGTGGCCTTCATGGACAGCACCATGTCGTAAAACCCCCGCTTTTCCAGCATCCGGGCGTGGGTCAGGGCGCTCTCCACCATGCCCCGGGCGGTGACGCCGCCGTATTTGCGCAGTATGTCCTTTTCCACCGATCCGGAATTGACGCCTATGCGCACAGGCACATGGTGGGCCTTCAGGCAGTCGGCCAGCTCCGCCACCTTGCTCTCGCCGCCCACGTTGCCCGGGTTGATGCGCACCTTGGCGATGCCCGCCTCGATGGCCCCGATGGCCAGCCGATGGTCAAAATGGATGTCCGCCACCAGGGGCACGGGGCTCTGTGGCACGATGTCATGAAGGGCCTTTACGCACTGCTGGTCGTACACGCTCATGCGCACGATGTCGCACCCGGAGGCCGCCAGCGCCCGGATCTGGCCAAGGGTCGCTTCCACGTCCCGGGTGTCGGTATTGGTCATAGACTGCACGGTCACCGGAGCGCCGCCGCCCATGGGGATATTGGCTACGAAAACCTGTCTGGTCATGTTTTTCGCTCCCCGCGTCAATGTATGAGCCGCACGATGTCCTTAAAGGCGATGGCCACCATCAGCGCCATCAAAAGCCCCAGGGCGATCAGGTTCAGCATTCCTTCCTTTTCCCGGTTGAAGGGCTTGCCCCGTATGGCCTCCACCACCAGCAGCACCAGCCGCCCGCCGTCCAGCGCCGGGAAGGGCAGAAGGTTCATGATGCCCAGGTTCATGGAGATGATGACGATCAGGTAGATCACCGTGTCCAGGCCCCGCCGGATCTCCTCGCTCATCACCGCCACCACGCCCACCACGCCGGACACATCGTCTATGC
>CADAGW010000185.1 GCA_902787475.1 uncultured Eubacteriales bacterium | reverse complement strand
AAGGCAAAATTTGAGCGTACCAAGCCTCATGTGAACATTGGCACCATCGGTCACGTTGACCACGGCAAGACCACTCTGACCGCTGCCATCACCATGGTGCTGGCCAAGCACGGCGGCGCGCAGGCCATGCGCTACGACGAAATCGACAAGGCGCCCGAAGAGAAGGCCCGCGGAATCACCATCAACACCGCTCACGTGGAATATGAGACCGATCGTCGTCACTACGCCCACGTGGACTGCCCCGGCCACGCCGACTACGTGAAGAACATGATCACCGGCGCTGCGCAGATGGACGGCGCCATCCTGGTGGTTTCCGCTCCCGACGGCCCCATGCCCCAGACCCGCGAGCATATCCTGCTGGCCCATCAGGTGGGCGTGGGATACATCATCGTGTTCATGAACAAGACCGACATGGTGGACGACGAAGAGCTGCTGGAGCTGGTGGAGATGGAAGTGCGCGAGCTGCTGTCCAGCTACGATTTCCCCGGCGACGATCTGCCCATCGTGAAGGGCTCCGCCCTGAAGGCTCTGGAGTACTGCATGAACGGCGGCGAGGACGTGGACAACGCTCCCGAGTGCAAGTGCATCTTCGAGCTGATGGAGGCTGTTGACAACTATATCCCCGATCCCGTGCGTGCCACCGACAAGCCCTTCCTGATGCCTGTGGAAGACGTGTTCTCCATCACCGGCCGCGGCACCGTGGCCACCGGCCGTGTGGAGCGCGGTACCGTGAAGGTGTCCGACACCGTGGAGATCGTGGGCCTGCAGGACAAGCCCCGGTCCACCGTGGTCACCGGCGTGGAAATGTTCCGTAAGCTGTTGGACCAGGCGGAAGCCGGCGACAACATCGGCGTGCTGCTGCGCGGCATCCAGCGCAACGAAGTGGAGCGCGGCCAGGTGCTGGCCAAGCCCAACTCCATTCATCCCCACACCCACTACATCGGCCAGGTGTACGTGCTGACCAAGGAAGAAGGCGGCCGTCATACTCCCTTCTTCAACGGCTATCGTCCCCAGTTCTACTTCCGTACCACCGACGTGACCGGCAACATCAAGCTGCCCGAGAACGTGGAAATGGTGATGCCCGGTGACCACATCGACATGGAGATCACCCTGATCACCCCCATCGCCATCGAGGAAGGCCTGCGCTTCGCTATCCGTGAAGGCGGCCGTACCGTGGGTTCCGGCGTCGTGGCCAAGGTCATCGAATAATCCTTCCACAAAATCATCCCTCTCCTTCGGGAGAGGGATTTTTATGCGTCTGGAAGAAACGCAGGCCGGACAGTCCTTTGCGTCACGCTCTCACAATATACGCGTTTGCGATCTCCCCCTCCCGGAAGTCTTCGGACAGCGCGCCCCTTTCGATCAGCCGCTTCGCCAAGGGAGAAAGGAGAAATCCCGTCAGGCTCTGCCTCCCGATGGCCCCGGCGCTCTTCCGCAGGGATTTTGGCGCATGCGCCACGATGATCCTCGTCGCCTTTTCCACGATCCGGGGAACGGCACTTCCAATGGCTCCCGCGGCCAACGCCTGCGCCCGGGACAGCTGCTCCCGGGTGTAGACGGGCAGATTCAGGTGATACCCGCCGTTTTCATCGGTCAGGTATCCCTCCTTTTCCATCCCGGCGACGGTTTCCCGATCGTATTCCGAAAACGCCGCTTCATCCCGCAGAACATCGAACAGCAGATCGATTTTTCGCTGGTTCCCATAGAAATCCCGCATGTTGCCCGGGCCGCCCAGATACTCAAAGAAACGAAGCTCATCTCCCCTCCTGCCCCCCACGGAGCACCGGCGGAAGCATTCGATCCAGCTCTCCTCGCCCGTTTCCGCGCACCAGATATACGCCCGCTCTCCCCAGGCGGTGACCGGCGGCGCATCCTTTTCCTCGTCCGCCAGCATCTCCAGCATCCGACAGAATATCAGGCCCGCCAGCAGCCAGCGAAGGGTATTCTCCGAAAACCCGCTGCCCGAGAATCCGATGGCCCGGTATTCCGGCATGGCCCGGGGCAGATACTCCCCGATCTCCTCCGCCAGAGCGTTCACATCCTCCTCGATCTGGCCGGTCACTTCCCTTTGGCACTGCTCCGTCAGCACGAGCACTTTGGCCTGGTACCTGGCTCCCGTCTGGCAAAGGATCCCCTTCTCCGCCATCGCCTCCAGGTCGTCCTCCAGGTATGGCAGCGGCACGCCCATCTCCAGGCTGATCTCTTCAGGCCGCATCGCCGCATAGTAGCAGGCGCACAGTATATTCTGCCGGATACGGCTGTTCATGAAAGTCCAGAACTGGTTCGGCCCTTGCCCGCAATAGAGGGGAAGAAGCGTCTTGGGCGCATAGCTGAGGATCCCGGTTTCTCTGGTCATTGTCATCCCTTCTTTCAGCTTTTGTCGGGTGTGAAAGAGCAGGTACTTGACCATTCCCTCGCTGACGGACAGTCTGCGGGCGATCTGGGCGCAGGTTTGTTCCTGGGCGTAGTACAGGATCACTGCCTGACGATGCTGCCGGGAAAGCAGGGCCAGTTCCCTGCGCAGCCGGGCGATGTCCTCCCGGTCCTTCAGGCTGGGATACCTGTCCTCCCAGGCCGCTTCCCGCGCCGGCTCCCGCGTCCGGCTTCGCGCCGCTTTCCGCACCCAATGCCGGTATACATTCCCTGCCGTCTTCCACATGAAGCCGTAGAACGCGGCCTCGTCGTGCAGGTTTTTCACGGAGGCAAAAAGCTCGCACAATATCTCCTGGGACAGATCTTCCGCCTCCGCCCGACTGCGGGTCCTCGCCGCGCACCAGGCGAAGATCGTCTTCGCCATATCCGCGATCCTGTCAAAGCTCCTCTGCTCATCCATACTCTTTCCCGCCCTTTCGCCCATATAGTGCGTTTGAAGGGACAGCGGTTAGCGTTTTTACAAAAAACCCGCCTGGCCGAAACCAGGCGGGAATGGAAAACGGATTTACGGGATCATGCTTTCAAACCGCTCCGCGTCCTCCATCACGCTTTCCACCGACGCTCTCCAGAACGCCGGATCGTGAAGGTCTATGCCCACACTCTTGGCCACGTCGTATATGGTGGCCATGCCGGTGGAGGAGAGGAGCTTTTTGTACGTCTCCTCGAAGGCAGGGCCGTTTTGCTTGTACAGCGCGTACACGCCCCTGCCGAAGAGCATGCCGAAGGCGTAGGGGAAGTTGTAGAAATTGAGGCCGGTGGAGTAATAGTGGCTCTTGCAGGCCCACATGTAGGGATGCATGTACTCCGGATCCAGCCCGTCGCCGTAGGTCTTTTTCTGGGCGTCCAGCATGATCTGGCACAGCTCCTTGGGAGTCATTTCCCCTTCGGCCCTGCGGCGCACCACCTCGGACTCAAACAGGTACCGGCTCATGATGTCCACGATCACCTGCACCGCGTCGGTCAGCTCCTGATCCAAGATCTGAAGCCTCTCCCCCTCGCCGCATCTCTCCAGCATGCTCTTGGTAAACACGATCTCGTTGAAGGTGCTGGCGGTCTCCGCCAGGGGCATGGGCGTGCCCCGGTTGAGGGGCGAGCGGGTGTACAGGTTTTTGTTGTGGAAGGCGTGGCCCAACTCGTGGGCCAGGGTCAGCACGTCGCTCAGCGAACCGTCGAAGTTGGTCAGCACGAAGCTGGTCTTGGTCCTGCCGCTGCTGGCGCAGAACGCGCCGCCGCTCTTGCCCTCCCGGGGATAGGCGTCGATCCAGCGGTCACGGAAGGCCTCATCGATCATGCCCGCCATGTCCTGGCTAAACCCGCCCATCACGTCGATGAGCAGCTGCCGGGCCTCCTCCAGGGTATACTTTTTGCCGCTCTCCCCCATGGGCGCGAACAGGTCGTAAAAGGGCAGTCCGTTTTTGTGGCCCAGCGCCCTGGCCTTGGCCTTGAGGATCTCCCGGAACCGGGGCAGGGACTCCTCTATCACCCCGATCATGGTGTCCAGTGTCTCCCGGTCCATGCGGGCCTCACAGAGGGTCATGTCCAAGAGGCTGTCGTACTTTTTCAGGCCGCACAGGGTCAGCGCCTCGCCCTTTATGGCGTTGAGGCAGGCCGCCATGGGGATCTCCATGGCCGGATAGGCGGCGATCTCCGCCTCGTAGGCGGCTTTGCGCACCTCGCCGTCGGCGTCATAGGCCAGGTTCCGCACGGCGGACAGGGGGAGCTTTTCTCCCTTGTAGGGCACCAGGTGGTTGGCGTCCAGCTGATCCCGCAGGTTTTCAAAGGCATGGCCGCCGTTTAACTCCATCTCCAGCACCACGCCCTCTATGGCCGGGTCGATGGTGTGCCTGGCCTGCTCCGCCATTTCCCGGAGCACGTAGGCGTGCTCCCGCAATGTGTCGTCTCCTTCGATCACGGCGTCCAGATCCTTCACTGCGCCAAGATACCGGGACACGGCGCTTGACACCTGATCCATCCGCATGCCCAGCCGCATCATCTTTTCCCGCATCCTGAGGGCGTCCTCGTTGCGGGCGTCGGCAGAGAGGGTCAGCATCACGAAGTCGCCATAGGCGTCCATGTCCACGACGGCCTCCACCGTGGCGCGGATCACAGACGGGAGCACCTTCCCCGGCTCCTGTCCGCTTTTAAGCAGGGCCTCCACCTCGTCCATCCGCTCCCCAATCCGCTTTTCGTCCCTGGCCAGGGCCGGATCGTCAAAGCCTGTGTAGAGCATATTGAGATTCCAATTCATATCCATCACCTCTGCGAAAATAGATGATGAATACATTCACCGCCCGATGCCCGTTTTCCTGCCTGCGCCGCGTTTTTTCAGGTCAAATCG
>CADAGW010000184.1 GCA_902787475.1 uncultured Eubacteriales bacterium | reverse complement strand
GGCAGCCGGAAATCCGCCGCCATGGGAGCCACGTTGTCCGTTCTGTGGCAGTACGCCCACACCATGGGGCTCCTATACACATCCCATTGGGGCCCGTCCTCGCCGCCCGCCTCAAAGGGATACACCGCCACGGCCCGCACATACGCCGTCTTTTCCAGTATGAACGGCCCGGTGTAGAGCCGCGCGCTCTCGCCGATCACATAGGGCGCGTCCGCGTCCTGTCCAAGGCCCGTCACAGGCTCCGTGCCGTCCAGGGTATAATAGATCAGCGCTCCTCCGGACGGGCATTCGATGCTCACAGCGGTGCTGCCCACGAAGTCCCCGCCACCTTCTATCACCGGCTGGCTCGGCGGGGCGTACTCAAATTCCACCTCCACCGTCACGTCTCCCTCGGGCATCACAAACTGCCCGCCGGTCACGGTCTGGGGCTCATTTTCTCCCATCCGCCAGGTCACCTG
Organism: uncultured Eubacteriales bacterium; assembly: GCA_902787475.1. Lineage (GTDB taxonomy): Bacteria > Bacillota > Clostridia > Christensenellales > Aristaeellaceae > RUG13279. The sequence goes on along the minus strand of CADAGW010000184.1, from coordinate 8,391 downwards.
CGACACCCTGACTCCGCCGTCCTCGGTGTAATACACATACACCGTCTCCCCGGCCTCGGCCCGCTCGCAGGAGGCCCAGGCCTCGGACGCTCCGTAGGGACCGGTCCTCTCCACCGTCACCCGGTAGGTGGTCTTGCCCAGGGCGGGAATGGCCCGGCTCCTCACCTCCGCGCACACATAGCAGAAGCTCTCCTCCCGGCCGTCCTCCTCCTGGGTGGGCTCCAGGGCGGTGGCCCACTCGCTCCACTGGTGGGACGTCATGGGCTCGGTGCGCACGATGGTATCCAGCACCGGTTTTCCGCACCCGGCGCAGTTCACGGCCTGTATGCTCCGTCCCTCCCGCACGCAGGAGGGGGTCACGATCTGGGTCAGCGTCACGTCCGTGGGGTCGTCCTGCCAGTGATAGGGCGTCACCGCCGCCTGGCACACCCCCACGTCCACGCCCTGCAGATCCGGCACGGTGTAAAACCGCCCCTGGCCCACGCCGGTGCCGCCCAGGTTCACGCCGATCACCCGGTAGCCCATATGGGGCCGTATGCCGATGTCCACGGTGTACCGCTTGCCGCCAGAAAGCACCTCGTCATAGGTGTTCCAGGTCACCGCCGCCGGGTCGCCCCAGGGGTTGATGCCCTCCTGCTGATAGGCGGAGAGATCATAGGGCACGTCGTCCGGCACCCACACCTCCAGCGCCGTTCCCATCTCCCACAGGCCGCTCTCGTTCCGGCGCATGCCTGCCGATCCGCAGGCCGGGGCGTTTACCGTCACCTCCGCCGTCACGGTGCGAAGGTATATGGCGTATACCGTCACGTCCCCCTCGATCTTCATCTGGCGGCTCTCGTCCGCGTCCCCGCTGGGCCAGGTCTGCCCGGTGATCAGGGCCGAGCTGTCCCGCATGGCCCGCCAGGTGTCAAAGGACGAAAGGGGCGCAAGGGCGAAACACTCGAACTGATACCCCGCCGCCTGGGGCAGGCTCCCGGTCATTTCCTTCAATACGCTCATCACGCTGGTGCCCTCGGGCAGACCGCTGACCGTCACATTGTCCCCAAGGCCCGCCACGTCCAAGGTGAGGGTATACCCCTCCTCCGCCGTCCGGGTCTGGCTGGCCCCGCAGGCCGCGCACTCCCGCATCGTCAGGGCGGTGTCCGGTATCTCGAACCATTCGCTAAAGTCGTGCGCCGCCTCAAATGTGATGCCCGCCTGGGCGATGCGCCCGGTCTCGTCCGCGGCGTAGCCATATGTGGACAGGGCCCCCTCCGCCGTCACGGTGATCCCGTCGGCGAACACGTATCCAAAGTCCGCTTCCAGCGTCACGTCGTACCGGATATTGTCGCCTCCCTGGGCCGTCACGCCCTGGTAGAGGGTGGACACGGCGTCCGTGCCCATCAGGTGATAGGGCGCGTTCTCCGGGCAGGCCACCGTGGCCAGGCTCTCCTGTATATTGCCTCCGCACAGGGCCCATTCCCCGCTGATATCGATCTCCCCGATCTGGCGGAACCACATCAGATACATGTCCGTGTCGCCGGTCAGAAGGTTGTTGGACGAGAGCATGGTCTGGGCGTCCGCGGCCCATTCCTCCGCGCCGGCAAAGGCGGTATGGCTCACAAAGGGCGTCATGGCATTGACGGCGTACCCTTCCTTTTCGGGCAGCACCGCCGCGAATCCCAGATTGGGATTGGCCGCCTGAAGGGCCTCGTCCGCCAGCTCCGGCTGGAACTGATCCATTCCGTACAAGGCGCACACCGCCGCCTGCCACAGGGGGATCCCCTGAGGGCAGCCCCGCACCACGGCCTTATTCCCTCCGTCCGTCCACACCGTCACGGTGCAAATGGGCGCGGCCCGGCAGATCACCGTCAGCCGCGCGTCCCTATCCGGCATCACGAAGGCGTATTCCCCGCCCTCGCCCGCTGTCAGGCTCTCCCCGTCCAGCGTGACCCGGAGCACCTCGTAAAACGGCCTGGGCGTCACGGTGAAGGCCACCGTCTCCCCCGCCGCCACATAGGTGTTGTCAAGGCCCACATCCGCCTCCTCGGGACTGTAATAGGCGTGGATGTAGTGGGGCCCGCCCGCCGCCAGGGCCTGGACAGACACTACCGCCAGCGCCAAGACGCACAGACATATCAGCATCAAACCTTTTTTCATGGAGTCTCCTCCTTGCCGGGACCTGCCAGTTTGGTATGATTATACATCAAAACCAACCGTTTGTCTACGAGCAATTGGATCTCGGCGCGAAAAAAGGAGCCTGATTCTCGTCAGGCTCCCTATTTCACGATCCTCAGAAGTCGATCTTCCTGTCCAGCCAGGCCGCCAGATCCTCGATGGCCACCAGCTCCTGCTCCATGGTGTCCCGATCCCGGATGGTGACCTTGCCGGTCTCCAGGGTGTCAAAGTCCACGGTGATGCAGTAGGGCGTGCCGATCTCGTCCTGCCGGCGGTAGCGCTTGCCGATGGATCCGGTCTCGTCGTAGTCCACCATGAACCGCTTGGCCAGCATGGCATACACTTCCCTGGCCTTGTCGCCCAGCTTGTTCTTCTGGAGGGGCAGCACCGCCGCCTTGAAGGGGGCCAGCGCCGGATGCAGGTGCAGCACCACGCGCATGTCTCCGCCCTCCAGCTCCTGCTCCTCGTAGGCGTCGCACAGGAAGGACAGCACCAGCCGGTCCACGCCCACGGAGGGCTCCACGCAGTAGGGGATGAACTTCTCGCCCGTGGCGGGATCCAGGTATTCCAATGCCTTGCCGCTGTGCTCGGAGTGCTGCTTGAGGTCGTAGTCGGTCCGGTCCGCCACGCCCCACAGTTCGCCCCAGCCGAAGGGGAAGAGATACTCAAAGTCCGTGGTGGCCTTGGAATAGAAGGCCAGCTTGTCCTTTTCGTGATCCCTGAGCCGCAGGTGCTCGCTCTTCATGCCAAGGGACAGAAGCCAGTCCCGGCAGAAGGCGCGCCAGTACTCGAACCACTCAAGGTCCTCGCCGGGCTTACAGAAGAACTCCAGCTCCATCTGCTCGAATTCCCGCACGCGGAAGATGAAGTTGCCGGGGGTGATCTCGTTTCGGAAGGACTTGCCGATCTGGCAGATGCCCGCGGGCAGCTTTTTGCGGGTGGTGCGCATGGCGTTCATAAAGTTGACGAATATGCCCTGGGCGGTCTCGGGGCGCAGATAGATCTCCGCCGCGGAGTCCTCGTTGACACCCTGATGGGTCTTGAACATCAGGTTGAACTGCCGGATGCCGGTAAATTCCTTTTTGCCGCACACGGGGCAGACGATGTCGTGCTCGGCGATGTAGCTTTCAAGCTCCTGGTTGGTCCAGCCGTCGCCGGTCTCGGCGCCGTGGGTGAAGTCCTCGATCAGCTTGTCGGCGCGGAAGCGGGCCTTGCAGGCCTTGCAGTCCATCAGCGGGTCGTTAAAGCCGCCCACGTGGCCGGAGGCCACCCAGACCTCCCGGTTCATCAGGATCGCGCAGTCCAGGCCCGTGTTGTAGGGGCTCTCCTGCACGAACTTGCGCCACCAGGCCTTTTTGATGTTGTTTTTGAATTCCACGCCCACCGGGCCGTAGTCCCAGGTGTTGGCCAGGCCGCCGTAGATCTCGGATCCGGAAAACACGAAGCCCCGGTTCTTGCACAGGGCAACCAGCTTGTCCATGGTCAGTTCAGCCATATGTCATCCCTCTTTATATTCAAATGATTTCATAGCATAGCATGAATAGGCCCCCCGCGCAAGCACGCGGCGGGTGCGAGTTGGTTAAATATTGCCTATCGGATGAAAATATGATATACTTTAGCCGGAGGAAAGCCATGAAGACCATCGCGCGCGCCGTCCCCGCCGCCCAGTCCCTGGGCCGGTTTCTGCGGGGAGAAATGGGCTTAAGCCACCACCAGGTCTCAAGCCTCAAGCCCCTAAACGCCATATTGGTAAACGGCGTCCCCAGGCATACGAATTATTACCTTTCGCCCGGGGACGTGGTGGAGGTGCGCCTCAAGGGCGGCCCCGCCGCCGCCCGGCCCTGCGAGGGGCCGGTTCATATCGTCTACGAGGACAGCGACCTGTTCATCATCGACAAAAGCGCCCCCCTTCCCACCCTGTCCTCCGTCCACAAGGACGGGGACACACTGGAGGGCCGGATGGCGCGCCTCTACCCAGACACCCCTTTCCGGCCCGTGAACCGGCTGGACAAGGGCACCAGCGGCCTCATGTGCGCCGCCCGGCACGCCCACGCCCAATACGCCCTGTCCGCTCTTCTGCACACGGACAAGTTCCAGAGGGAGTACCTGGCGGTGGTGGAGGGCGTCCCCTCTCCCTTATCCGGCGTCATAGACGCGCCCCGTGAAGTCCGCGGGGGGCCTGTCCCTGGTCCGTTTGCGCCTTTTCACGGGCCGCACCCACCAGATCCGGGTGCACATGGCACACATCGGCTGTCCTGTGTTCGGCGACTTCCTCTACGGCCGCGAATCGTCCCGGCTCCCCGGCCGCTTCGCCCTCCACTCCTGGCGCATCACCATGGAGCACCCCGCTACCGGCGAGATGATGACTTTCGAGTCCCCCCTGCCGGAAGATATACAGCGCCTCATCTGACCCATTTTGTCGGCCCATGTCCAGCGCCTCGCCCGGCCCGCCTTTTCGCGGGTCTTTTTATTCCGCTTCCCGTCCAAAACAGAAAAATGCGGGGAACGGATTGCTTCGTCGCTTCGCTCCTCGCAATGACACAGGCTTGATTCCATCTTCCGTTTCTGTCATGGCCGTTGGCAGAGGCGGGATCCCATGCCCCGCTCCTGTCATGGCCGTTGGCAATAGCGGGATTCCATGCCCCGTTTCTGTCATGGTCGGCGGCAATAGCGGGATTCCATGCCCCGTTTCTGTCATGGTCGGCGGCAATAGCGGGATTCCACGCCTCGCTCCTGTCATGGTCGATGGCAGAAGCGAGATTCCACGCCCCACCCCTGTCATTGCGAGAAGGCCGAAAGGCCGACGAAGCAATCCGTCCCCCTGTCATTTCGAAAAAACCGGACGCTGTCAGCGCCCGGTCTTTTCCAATATCACCTTATCCTTTTCCCCGTCCAGGGGCACGCCCTCGATCCTCAGCAGCGCCCGCTTTCTGTCCAGCCCCCCGGCGTATCCTGTGAGCCGACCGTCGGAACCCACCACCCGGTGGCAGGGGATGAATATGGATATGGGGTTGCGGCCCACAGCCCCGCCCACCGCCTGGGCGGACATGCGCGCCACTCCCATCTCACCGGCCACGGCCCTGGCGATCTCCCCGTAGGTGACCACGCTCCCCCGGGGGATGCTCTCAAGGCGCGCCCACACCCGCTCCTCGAAGGGAGTGCCGTGGGTCAAAACGGGCGGAATGGGCCCCGGATCCAGCCCCAGGAAGTACATTTTCAGCCAGTTTTCGGCCCGTTTCAGGGCCGGATCGTCCCCATTTTGGGCCGTTTCAAGCCCCTTTGGAACCCCTTTGGGGTCCAAAAACCACACGCCTGTGACGTGCTCCCCGTCGGAGGAGATCACGATCTCCCCCAAAGGCGAGGGGCACACCCGGATCCTTTCGCCCTCTCCCCGGCCCATCATAGGGCTCTCCTGGCGGCCTTCAGGGCCCGCCTTCTGGCCTTCATCTCCCGCACCATCTTGGCGTGGTTCTCCACGTCCTGTAATGGTCACCGCCCGCATGAGGGTGGTGAACTGGAGGGAATAGACCTCCATGCCCATAAACAGCATGGTGGTGTCGCCGGTGATGGAGCTGACATAGGTGCCGGTCATAAGCCCCAGGAAGGCGAAGAGGTTGGCCCCGATGGAGTAAAAGGCGATGTGGGCGGTGGTGTTCTCCTCGGGCAGGTTCATGTAGAGGATGTTGGAATAGGACAGGTTAAAGCCCACGGATAGGATGTTCTGCCAGGTGCACACCGGCACGTAGAGGTAGGGCCTGTCCACGGTCATGCAGAAGAATATGACCTCCGTGGGGATCCAGATGATGTTGGCGATGCCGAAGGTCTTGATCCAGGAGTATTTGAGCAGCATCCGCCGCCACAGGGGGGACGTGAATATGAGGATGACGGTATACATCACGGACATGGCGTTCACGATGGTATAGGAAAAGTGCATGTGATTGAGCAGATGGTATCCCCACAGGCCGTTGTTGAGGTTGGCGATGTAGTTCCAGGCGAACATCATGAGGAGGCAGCAGAGGAATTTTTTGTACTTGAAGGGCAGTGTGAACACCTGGGAAAAGCGGATGCGGGGGCTTTGGGGATAGGGGTATTCCTTGGCGCAGGCCTGCATGCCCACGTCCAGCAGCACCAGCACGAACGCGAAGTAGCGGAAGCCTATGATCAGCTGGTTCTGGTGGGGGGAGTTCTTGAGGGCGTCGGCGATCAGACCGCTGGTGATCAGCACCAGACTGCTCATGACGGAGGAGAAGATCTGGTTGAGCTGAAAATACCGTGTGCGGCGCTCGTTGTCTGCGGGGTAGAAATGGTAGAACCAGGGAGTAAAGCCCGGGCTGAACAGGGCGTATACCGAATAGGCCAGAAACAGGATCACCACGAACCAGATGAGCCTTTGGTGGGGGTCCGTGACCACCAGAGGCATGAGGGTGGTGGCCAGTATGTACATGGCGTAGAAGTAGATCTTCGAGGCGATCAGTATCTTCTTCCGCCTGCGGATCCTTTCCAGGATCATGCTGGAGAACACGGAAAAGCAGCTGGCGATGTAGGGGATGAAGGATATGATGCCCACGCCGGTGACGGATATGTCGTACATGGACAGAAAGCCGGTGTAGAATATGCCGGTGATGAACACGTTGTAGAAGGCGGTCATCAGCCCGCTGCCCAGGGATATGAGCCGGCCCCTGGCGTGGTCGTCCCTGAAGTTGTAGATGTCCTTAAAGTGGATCATCCAGGCGTTTACGCTGTTTTTGATGTGCATGGCCAGCGCTCCCCTGTATCTGTTTTTCGGGCACATTGTACCATAACGGGCGGCCAGTTTGCAATGATTATTATGGACGTTTACAAAAAATAACCGAGGAGGGGCCAAAGCCCTTCCCCGGTTCGCTTATTCCTCTGTCTTTGGCGCGTTTTCCGTAAGGCTTTCCTCCAGGGGGCTGAAAAGCTCCGTAAAAGCCCGGGCGCAGTCGCCCGACCGCTCCTTCCTCTCCGCCTCCGGCAGCATGACCCAGGTCTTGACCTCCCTCACCAGCGCGTCCGCCGCCTGGCATACCCTGCGGAGCCTTGCCTCCTTTTCGTCCAGCGCGATGCGCATCAGGTCCAGCCGCACGGCCATCCTGTCCGCGCCGGGGGCCGATCTGCCGTTTGAGCGGATGAGGCGGATGAGGGTGTCGCACATGGCGGCCACCTCCCCGCTGCCGCTGTTCTGGGCGGCGGCCCGGAGTCTGGTCACCGGGTCCTGGACAACCCGCTCGGGCTTTTCCTCCACCGGCGTCATGGGCACCACCACGCCCTCCCGGCCCAGGGCCTCCACCTGGCTGTTGACCATGTCGGGCCGGGATTTCAGGAGGCTCCTGTACTTGTTCTGGTACCGGAGCATGAGCCTGTGGTCTCCCCCGGCCATTTCGGTGAGGCAGGAGCGGACGCTTCTGCCCTGGGCCTTGGCCCGGAGCACTCTGTCCAGAAGCGAAGTCACCTCGTCCTCCTCAAAGGGCACGAACCGCTGTGTCTTCTCCCCATCGCCCCGCTTTTGGGCCTGGGCGTAGTAATAGTTGCGGATGCTGTTGGGCCGCCTGCCCGTCTTTTGGGCGATGTCGTCGAACACCTTTTTCAGGGGCGTGTTCATCTTCTGGGCCTCGCCGGCGGCCTCCCAAAGCAGCTGATCCTCCTCCCGGCTCCATCCGTTTCTGCGGGCCGGACGCTCGATCTTCATTTCCATATACCGCATACCCTCCGTTTTCTTCCTGGTATAGAGTATGCTGCGAACCGGGCCGTGATATACGAAATTCCTGTCAGAAGCTTTGTTTGTGCCGCCAAATTGCGACAGGGATCAAAAAACGCGGGAAAAATGTCGCGTAAAGGGTTGAAAGGGAACCCCCTTTTGTACTATAATAGTATGAATGCTTATGCAAAGGAGGATCATCCCTTGCGGAAACTGATCGCGCTGATATGCGCCATCGCCCTCGCGGCGTCGGCGCTGATGATTTGGGCGGGGGCCGAGGAGTCCATACGGCTCAAGGCCAAGACCGCCGTATCCATTCGTGTGGAGCCCTCCGCCGGAGCCCGGTCCCTGGGTACAGTCAAAAAGGGCACCGTATTGACCCAGGTGGATATAGAGGGCAACTGGGTGAAGGTGAAGTATTACGGAAAGACGGGCTACATACAGGCGAAGTATTTTGCGGCCAAGCCCGAGGCGACCCTGGAACCCCAGGCGACGGTGTCCCCCACGCCCAGTCCCAC
>CADAGW010000183.1 GCA_902787475.1 uncultured Eubacteriales bacterium | reverse complement strand
CAGGCCGTCACAAACCCGTGGGGAACGTGCCTCGTCTCATATCCTACCGCCACCATGTCAAGAAGCAGAGCGTATACCCTCTCTCCCTCCAGTATCTCCCCGTCCCGGGCCTGAAGGGTGTGATACCGTCTCTCCTCGCCCAGGCCCCGGCGCACGGTGTCAAAATACGCCATGTCGCATTCCTTCCCCGCCAGGGCCCGCCTGAGGACGGATATGGCGTCCTCCGTCAGCAGGTCGTCGTTGTCCACAAACAGGATCCATTGGCCCTCCGCGGCCTCCATGCCCCGGTTCCTGGCGGAGGACAGGCCCCCGTTATCCTTGTGGATCACCCGGAAGCGCCGGTCCATGGCCGCGTATTCATCGCAAATACGGCCGCTTCCGTCCGTGGAGCCGTCGTCCACCAGTATGACCTCGAAGTCCCCGTCCGACTGGCCCCGCACGCTTTCAAGGCACGCCCGCATCCATTCCTCCTCCACGTTATACACGGTGACTACCACACTGAACATGGTCATGCCCTTTTCCTCCCGCATCTGTCTAAATCTATTGTACCAGCAAAGCCACGCTCCGTCAATCCATTCCCGTCCGTCACGACCCTTTCCTATTTTTCACTTCAATTATATTGCGCCGTCTTTCCATATGTGCTATAATAGACTGTACATTTATGATCCTGGAGGATCCCATGAGCGAACAAAACACCAGAGCCGCCCGACGCAAAAAGAAGAAAGGATCTTCGGGCCTGATGGGCACGCTGTCGGTGCTCGCGGCCTTCATACGCCCCAAAAAGCATACAAACGAAAAGCCCACCAAAGCGGAGCTGAAAAAGCGCTGGAAAAAGGGCACCGTCGGCCATATCCTATTGTCGGTGCTGACGGTGATTCTGGCGATCCTGGCTGCCGTGTACGCCCTGCTGGCCGTGGCGTTCCTCGGCCCCTCCCCCGCCTTTTCCACCAAGCTGGCCAATACCCTCCTTGAGACCAGCGCCATGCAGTTCGTGCCCAAGCTGTATTTAAGCGACGAGGAGATACAGCAAATCATCGAGGGCAACAGCGTCCTTGAGACCAACGAGGAAACGGACGTGAGCCTCATCGTCATCTCCCGCGCCACCCCCGCGCCGGACGGCACCATCCCCGAGGACGGCGGCGGCGACGCCCAGGCGGAGGAAGAGGAGCTTCAGCTCGTCGATATCCGGGGCGGCACATACACAGGCTACGCCCTCATCGTCAAGGACCCCTCCCGGGTGTTCGTGGGCACCTGCGCCGATTCCTTCTCCGTCCTGCCCGGCCTCACCCTCGATAAGCTGGCCCAGCGCTACCACGCCACCGCCGCCATCAACGCCGGCGGATTTTCCGACAACAACGGCCAGGGCAACGGCGGCACCCCCCTGGGCCTGGTCATCTCCCAGGGCCGGCTCAAGGCCAACAACGCCAACCTGGCCAAATACAACACTGTCATAGGCTTCGACAACTCCGACCGGCTCATCATAGGCCACATGGACGTGGAGCAGGCCAAGGCCCGGGGCATCCGGGACGCGGTGGCCTTCGGCCCCGTGCTGGTCAGAAACGGCGAGGCCGCCGACGTGTCCGGCCAGTCCTCCGGTCTCAACCCCCGCACCTGCATCGGCCAGCGGGCCGACGGCGCGGTGATCCTCATGGTCATCGACGGGCGGCAGCCCAACAGCCTGGGCGCATCCTTTGAAAACCTCATACAGGAAATGCTGGCCCTGGGCGCGGTCAACGCCGCCAACCTGGACGGCGGCTCCTCGTCCTTTATGTACTACAACGGCAAATACATGAACAACGGCTTCGCCATCGTCGGAGCCCGGGAGATCCCCACCGCGTTCTGTGTCAAATAGGAGGCAGCATGGCGAAAAAGATCACGCTCAAAAAACTGCGCCGCCGCAACCGGCGCTTCTATACCATATACTTTGCCGCGCTGGCCGTGTTCGCTTTGGCGGTGGCGGTGGGCTGCGCCATGGTCAAGGACGTGCTGGCCGAATATGAGCAGTCCCAGCCCGAGCACGAGGCCGAAAAGGTGGCCGCCATATTTACCGGCCGGGACTTTGAGAGCGTATACCCCTACGAGGATCCGGCGTACCTGGACGGGGCCACGATGGAAGAATACGTGTCCTTCATGAACGAGAACACGGAGGGCATGGACATCACCTGGCGCAAAAAGATCACCGCCGACAGCGTCAACGTCACCTACGCCGTATACGCCGACGGCAAGCGCTTTGGCACCTTCGTGCTCTCCCCCGCCCAAAAGACGCGGCACGGCTTTAACCTGTGGGCCCTCTCCTCCATGGAGACCACCATATTCGTCCACGAGACGCCTCCCGAGCCGGTCTACGGCTCCATACGGGTGAAGGCCGACTCCCGCTCCACCGTCACGGTGAACGGGGAGACCCTCACCGCTTCGGCCATCGTGGAATCCGGCATTCCCACCGAGGCCCAGGGCCATATGCCCAAAGGCGTGGACGCCCCCACGGACGTGATCTATGAGGCCCAGGTGACGGGAGATGCGGACGTGTCCGTCACAGACCACAACGGCCTCCCCCAAACCGTCACCCTCCAAGACGGCGCCTACGTGGCCGCCGTCAACTACGAGGACGACACCCTTCGTCCCGCCCGGGGAGAGTGGATCGAAAAGCTGGCCCAGGCCGTGGCCAAATACTTCACCAAGAACATGTCCCTCAATACCCTCACCCGCCGGGTGGAGGAAAACTCCCCCGCCTACAACGCCCTGGCCGCCTTCGACCTCAACTATATAAAGGATAACATCGGCCAGAGCTTCTCCGATATGAAGACCTTCCACTACCTGACCTACTCCGACAAGTGCTTCTCCTGCGACGTGCAGTTCAACTACACCGTCCGTTTCTACGATGCCACCAAGGACTACCCCTCCGCCTACCGGTTCTTTTTCCGCCGGGTGGACGATCTGTGGATGCTCTACGACTTCCAGATCATGAACTACCAGCCCTGATCTCACCCACTCCTTTTTGACGGTTCATACTGTCTTGCCCCTATTCGATTGAATTGGGATTCCGGTTGGCTTCGTCGGTCTGTGAACTCCTTCGCAACGGCAATATCGTTGCATGAGCATAAAGAAACTGTCATCGCGGGGAGCGAAGCGGCGAAGCCATCCGTTCCCTGAAAATCAGTAACGCCGGAACCGCATCACTCTTCGCTTTCGCTGTGAGGTCACACATGCCCATTTTATCCCTTGCGCCCTATGTCATCGTGGGCTCGGTCTACATATGGGCCGCCTGGAATCACAAATCCCGGCCCCAGACCATCCTCAAGCCCTTCCTCGTGCCCCTGCTCCTTCTCTTCCGCCTGGCGACCTCCGGCTGGGACGGCCTCGTCTGCCCGGGCCTGATCCTGGGCTGGATCGGGGACGTGTGCCTGATGGGTCGGGGACAAAGGTGGTTCGTGGCCGGGCTGTCCGCCTTCCTTCTGGGCCACGTGTTTTATGTCGCCTATGCCATTTCCGCACTGTTTCCGGATCTTTCCCCCGCCGCCCTTCTCTGGTGCCTGCCGGTCATGGCCTTCTCTGTCAGGGTGCTTCTGCGGCTATGGAAAAAGCTGGGCCCCATGCGCATCCCCGCCTGCGCCTACTGCCTTCTGCTCAGCCTCATGGCCATATCCGGCGGCGTGTGGTTTCTCTGCCGCCCGTCCCTGCCCTCCGGCCTGTTCGCCCTGGGCGGCATCCTCTTTGCCCTCTCCGATGCCCAGCTGGCCATAGGCCTGTTTGACCGTCCCGCCGCCCGGCAGGACTTTCTGGTGATGACATCCTACATACTGGCCCAGGGCCTTCTGACCATCGCCTCCTGCCTGCGGTGACCGCCGCATCGGCACGCCGTCATAACCGGCCCCAAAAATGAACGCCGGAATGTATACAGCGATACATTCCGGCGTATATTTATACTTCAATCGCAGGAGAGGCGTGGTTTTACACAGACATTACACATTATAACTCGATTTCCGCTCTGTTTTTTGACCCTTTTCCCCCGTTTTGAGCCTCATTCGGCCCTCATTTCGTAGATATTCACCCGGCATACGCCCCGGAGCCTGCGCATCTCCAGCTCCTCGGGCACCTCGTACAGTCCCACGTGCCGGAGCCCCAGCTTTTCGCAGACCCGGCGGGAGGAGGCGTTGTCCTCCGCGTTGACGATGAAGGCCGCGGGCATGCCATGCCGCCGCAGAACGGGCAGAAGCAGCCGCGCCGCTCTTCCGGCGATGCCCCTCCCCCTGAAATCCGGATCCACATTGTACCCGATGTTGCCGCCGTAGAAAAGGCTCCGGGCGTATCCCAGCCGAAGGACCGTCTCCCCGGCCTTTTTTCCCTGATACCATATGTCAAAATGGTATTCCGGCACGTATCCTGTCTCCGGCCTTTCCGGCACGGCCTTGTAAAGCCGGAGCTCTATCTCCCCGTCGGTCAGCGCAGGAAAATCTGTGTCCGCATCCGGGGCAATCGTGTCTGCACATGAGCCGTCAGCGCGGCAGCCGGGGCCGGGATACTCACGAAAAGCGCTTGTGTCGCAAGGAAAACTGGTGTAGCGGTTCATCTCCCATTCGTCCTTTAATATCGCCCGGTAGACGATGTCGGCGTAGGTCCCGTCCCTTCTCAGGTAGTGGCTTTTGGCTATGCCCTCCAGCTTCATGCCCAGCTTTTCCATGATCCGCCCGGAGGCCGGGTTCAGTATGTCGTGGCGGCCTATGAACTTGTGGGCGTCCATTTGAAGAAAGGCGTATTCCATCACCGCGCCGCAGGCCTCGGTGACGATCCCCTTGCCCCACCAGGGCTTTCCGATGCAGTAAACTCTCT
>CADAGW010000182.1 GCA_902787475.1 uncultured Eubacteriales bacterium | reverse complement strand
TCCCCCAGCGTGGGCTGGATCACGCCCCGCCCGTGGGCATATTCCGGGGGCACCAGACTCATGTCAAATTCCTCGCCTGCCTCCCGTGCGCGGCGCATCCTCCCCTGCCAGCTTAAAAACCCTTCCTCCAGCTTGTCCGTCCCCCGGGCAAATATCAAATTGGACCGTCTCCACGTGCGGCAGTCGTCGTCCGATATGTCCACAAAGCACTTCCACACGCCTCTCTCCACCGACGCGGGCGAGAGTACCCGCCCGCTTCCAAGCCGTATGGGCTTGTTTTTGACCGGCCCCCGGCCGCCGCTTCTGTCCCCTTCCGCCAGCTCCCGGGGCCCGTCCCAGCTTTTTCCCCGGTCCGACGACTCCATCACCATGGTCCGCCAGTCCGGGATCTCGCGCCCCACCTTAAAAAACAGCAAAATATGCCCGTCCGCCCTCTCAAATAGCACCGGGTTCCAATGGGGCTCCATGCTCCCGGCGATGAGTCTCGGCTCCCCAAAGCTCTCCCCGCCCTTTTCGGCCATCCAAATCCCCACGTCGCTGCCCTTTTCCCGGCTGCCGCCGAACCAGGCCGCCAGCACCCGCCCGTCCGCAAGGGGCAGCACCGTGGAGGCGTGGTGGGCCAGCGTCTTTTTCTCCCCGATCACCAGCTGATGCCGTTTGACTTCCAGCATATATCCTTATCGCCGCTCCCGCGGCGCTCCTTTCCATTTCGCCATTTCTCTATCCGAAATTGTATCAAACCGCCCCCATATTGTCAAGGCGGCCTATTGACAAACGCCCCCTATTTTGGCTACAATACCCCCATACCATACCCGGAGGTGCGAATATATGAATGAAAAAGGCCAGCTCTGGCCCGTGATGCTGACCCCCTTTACAAAGGACGGCGAGGTGGACTACCCCGCCCTTGAACGGCTCATAGATTGGTACGAGCAAAGCGGCGTCGACGGCCTGTTCGCCGACTGCCAATCCAGCGAGATCTTCTTTTTGACTCTCCGGGAGCGGACTCAATTGGCCGCCTTCGTCAAGTCCCACGCCCACGTGCCCGTGGTGGCGTCGGGCCACGTGTCCGCCTCCTTCACCGACCAGCTTGAGGAGCTCAGGGCCATCGCCTCCGCCGGCGTGGACGGCCTGATCCTCATCACCAACCGGCTGGTCACCGCGGGCGCTCCCTACGTGAGCATACTGCCCCGGGTCAAGGCCATCGCCCGAGAGATCCCCGATATCCCCCTGGGCTTTTACGAGTGCCCCTATCCCTTCAAGCGGCTGATCACCCTGGACGAGCTGGCCGCCTGCCGGGACATGGACCGCTTCGCCTTCATGAAGGACACCTGCTGCGACATAGACACCATTGAAAAGCGCCTTTCCGTACTCTCCGGCTCCCCCTTCCGCCTCTACAACGCCAACGCCACCACCTGTCTTGCCTCCCTGCGCCTGGGCGCGGCGGGCTTCTCCGGGGTCATGCTGAACTTCCATCCCCGCCTCTACCGCTGGCTCATGGACCACCCCACCGACCCCCGGGCGGACCTGGTCCAGTCCTTCCTCACCCAGTTCTCCCTCATCGAGCGGCAGTACTATCCGGTGAACGCCAAACATCACCTCACCCAAAAAGGCGTACTGTCCTCCCCCTTCTCCCGCGCTATCCCCATGGAGGGCCTCACCCCCACCTTCCAAACCGAGATTTCCCACCTGGACACCGCCGCCTCATACCTGCTCTCCCAGCTCTCCTGATGTTCCATTATGGAAAACGGATTGCTTCTCCTGCCTTTTTTCTCTCCCCGCAGCGACACTGTCATTGCGAGGCGCAAAGCGCCGAAGCAATCCGTCCCCCATATACACATGGCGCGGCCGCGATCCCCTGCGGCCGCGCCATTTCTATTTCCCGTATTTCTCCAAACACCACTTCGCCATATCCCGCAGCACGTCCTCCGGCACCCTCTGATCGTTCCCGATCCGCACCGTGCCCTTGTCCATGGAATACCCCTCCAGCCTTCCGGCGAACGCCGCCACGGCCTCCTCCCCCGGATATATCCCCACGTGCCTTTTCGCCGCCGCGAAGTGTATGATGTTTCTCCCCTTCCAGTACGTTGGCATGCTCCAGGATATCTTCTCCGCGGCCTCCGGTATGGCCTCCCCGATGATCCTCCGGATCACCCTCAGCCTCTCCCGCGCCTCCTCGTCCTGGCTCATGATATACTCCTCTATGTCCTTGGGCTTCCCGCAAAAATGCCCCTGTTCCGTCCGCGCGAACACCCTCTGGCACCTCGGGCACTTCCACATTATCCATTCCCCCCCTGCGGCGTCACGTCTCCTCCTGGTGGTTTTTCCGGTAGGCGTCCGGCGTCTCGCCCACCAGATCCTTAAACACCTTGATAAAGTACGATGCGCTGTTGTATCCCACGCTCTGGGCGATGTCTCCCACCGGGCTCCCCGTCTCTGTCAGCATCCGGCAGGCGGTCTTCATCCTCAGGGCCGTGATATAGCTCTTGCAGCTTTGTCCGGTCTGCTCCCGGACGATGGCGTTGACCCGGTTGATGCCCACGCCCACCTCCTCGGCCACCTGCCGGGCGGATATGTCCCAGTCCCCGGAGTGGGCGCTCAGGTATTCCATCACCAGCTGGGCGGCGGACACCACGCCCCGTTCCTCCTGTCCGCCCAGGCTCTGGCACAGCGCCGGGATCAGCGAACCAGCGGCCCTCCGGGCGGCGGCGTCCCCGGGAGCGGCCATGTCGGCCATCTGCTCCTCCGTAAGGCCCAGTCCGGCCTGACCGCACAATTCGTGAAGCGCGCTCATCAGCTCAAACCGGGCGTACCCGCGCCGGGCCGGAGCCTCCGCCTCCATATCGTCCAGCGCCTCCATGGCGGCGGCCATGGCCCCGGCCTCGTCCCCGGCCCGTATCCTCTCCGCCACAGACCGTATCCTTTCGGCCCGGCCCTCCGTCTCCCCGGCCTTTTCCCCGGTCTCCCCGTCCATGGTCCCCCTGGCCTCCTTGGCCATCTGGGCGGCGATCAGATAGGAATAGGACACCTTTTCCAGGCTCTCCACCAGCGGGCCCTCGCCCATGGCCAGCTCCACCCGCTGGGCGCTCAGATAGCTGCGGGTCCTCCTGGCCACCACGTCCCGATCCTCCGCCTGCTCCACGGCGCACACCACCGCCAGCATCCACTCCTCCGGGTCGCATTCCACCGTATACAGGTCGGCCACGTCCTCGCCGATGTCGGTCAGGCTTCTCTGCAGCGTGTCGGCGTTTTCCCGGCTCACGCTCTCGCCCTTTTTGGCGCATACCGCCATCACGAAATACAGGGGCCTGTCCAGCCGCACGCCGGCCTTTTCCATGTCCTCCCGCATGCCCGGGGTCACGTTGTGGTTCAGGAGCATCAAAAGCATATAGTTTTTCAGCATCCGGCTCCGGTTCATGGCCTGGCCCCGCAGATCCTGGGTGGTGTTCTGAAGCTGCTCCAGCGTCATGCCCAGCGCCGCCAGCTCGTTTTTCCGGCTCCCGTGGTCAAACGCGTACCGCTGGGCCAGCCGCCGTATGGGCCGGTAGCACCAATATGTGAGCAGGAGTATGCACACGATCAGCGCGCCCACCACCCCGGCGAACATGGCGGAGTCCCCGCGGGTCCACATAAGCCCGCTCATCTTCAAAGTGGGGATCTCCGTTTCCAGGTAAAACCCCTCCCGGCTCTTTGCCGTCACGTCCGCCTCGCAGCCGGAATCAAGGATCTGCGTCCCCCGAAGGTACAAAGAGCACATCCCCGCATCGATGTCGCCCACCACCTTCATTCTCTCCTCGATGGCCTGGGTGGGCGTCACCAGCAGCAGCACGCCCCGGTCCGTCCCGTCCACACCGCCCGACATGGACAGATCGTAGGCCGACAGCATATGCCCCGCCTTCACCATGAACCGGGGCGACGTCTCCCCGTCCCTCACGAAGGACACCACGTCCCCCGTCTCCTTCAATCCATACCGGCCCAAAAACGCGGACAGCTCCGCCTTGCCCCCGGTACTGGAAAACACATACAGATCGTGGCCCGGATAGATCAGCCCAAACTCCGTGGCCAGCCCGGAATAGGCCTGATACTGGCTCAGCGATTCCAGCAGCTCGATCTCCCGATACTTGTTCCGGGCGAAATAGGAATGCTGATACATCCTCTGCACCGACAGCTTCAGCGACAGGGTGCGCATGCTGTCCATCTGGGCGTCCAGATCGGCGCACACGTGATCCGCCCGGCTCTGGGCGCTCTGGCGCATATTCTCCCGTATGCTGCGCATAAAGATGCCGTTGAGCAGCGCTCCCAGCAGCAGCATGGTCACCGCCACCAGCACGGCGTAAAAGGACAGATAGCCCCAAAACAGGCTCAACCGTCCTCCCCGTCCCGTCTTCATGCCGCATCCGCTCCCGTTATCAATCTATCCACAGTATCCCATATGATTATATCACAAAAGGCGCCAAAAACCAACCCGCCGTGGCAAAATTACCATCCTTTGTGGCAATTTTGATATCCAATTCTTTCCATATTTCACAAATTGTCATTTCCCGTGGCACTTTTCACATTGATTTTCCCGTTCAATTGCGATATTATCGTTACGGAATCGTTAGGATATGACACTCACACATCTTCTCCCCAACGCCATTTCAAAGGAGACCTGCCCGTGAGCGCGCAAAGAGCCATACCCAAAAAATCCTTCAAAAAGGTGCTTCTGGAGTGCCGGCGGGACTGGCAGCTGTACCTTCTCATCCTCCTGCCCCTCCTGCCCCTTCGTGGGCCTCAAATACTTCGAGCAGTTCGTCCACTACCCCAAATTCGCGCAGATCATGCTCAATACCCTTCGCATCAGCCTGTACTCCCTTCTCACCTTCCCCTTTCCCGTGGTCTACGCCATCATGCTCAACGACCTGAAGGACGGCTTCTACAAGCGGGCCACCCAGATGCTGACCTACGCCCCCCACTTCATCTCCACCGTGGTGCTCTGCTCCATCACCATCCTCTTTCTAAACCGTGACACCGGCGTCATCAACACCATCATCCGCGCCTTTGGCGGCGAGGGCGACGAATGGATGGCCAAATCCCACCTCTTCGCCCCCATATACGTCATCACCGACCTGTGGCAAAACCTGGGCTGGAATTCCATCATATACCTGGCGGCCCTCTCCTCTCTGGACCCGGAGCTGATGGACGCCAGCCGGGTGGACGGAGCCAACCGCTGGCACATCGTCCGCCACATATACATCCCCCACCTGATGCCCACGGTGATCATCATGCTTCTCCTCAAAATGGGTTCCATGGTGAGCATAGGCTTTGAAAAGGTGTTCCTCCTTCAGAACACGCTGAACCTGGATTCCTCGGTGGTGCTCAGCACCTACGTCTACGAGCAGGGCATCTCCAAGGGCCAGTTCAGCTACTCCGCGGCGGTGGGCCTGTTCGAGCACCTGATCAACATCTTCATGGTAGTCACCTTCAACGCCATATCCCGCCGGGTGTCCGAGACCAGTCTGTGGTAAGGAGAATGACCATGACCATATCACGCCTTTCCTCCAATCACATCCGCCAGGACCGGGGCTCCCGCGTCTACACGGCGGCTATATACGTCATCATGACGGTGCTGACGCTGCTCATCGTCTACCCCCTCTATTTCTGCGTCATCGCCTCCTTCTCCGACCCCAACGCCGTGGCCCTGGGCGACACCATCCTCTGGTTCAAGGGCTTCTCCCTGGACGCCTACGGATCCATTCTCAAGGAGCGCTCCCTGCTGGTGGGCTACAAAAACGCCTTCATCTACATGTTCCTTGGCACCTCCTACAACATGCTCCTCACCATCCCCGCGGCCTACGTGCTCTCCAAGCGCTCCCTCCACGGCCACAAGATCCTGCTATGGTTCTTCTTCCTCACTATGTA
>CADAGW010000181.1 GCA_902787475.1 uncultured Eubacteriales bacterium | reverse complement strand
TTTCCAGCTCCGCCCGCTGGGCCCTGGCCTTCTTCCGCAGCTCCAGCCCCAGGGCCTCCATCTCCTCGGCCATTTTGAGGATCGCGATTTTATACCGCCGCTTCTCCGCCTCGTCCCGGGGCAGGGGCTTTCCGTATTTCCGCAAAAAGGCCTCCGCCTTCCTCCACTCCCCGGTCATGATCATGTGCCTGGCCGCCTGCCGCAGGTCGCCTTCATAATCCGTCACGTCCCGTATGGCCTCCCGCAAGCTCCGTCCCAATTTACCGCGCCTCCTCCCCGTCGCCCATGGCGTCCAGGGCCTCTTCCAGCTCCGCGATGATCTCATGCACCATTCCCCGGGCCTCGTCCCTCGTGCCCTTCAATACGCACGGCTCCCGCAGAAACGCCAGGGAGCACCGCTCCCCTTCCCTCTGCATCATGATCCAATGCCCCACGATCCACACGTCCTTTCGGGTCACCCGCTGCCGCACACTCACGGGGCTCTGCCCGTTCTCCTGCACGTCCGCCTTCAGCATGCCGCACCGAGGCCTGCTCTCGTCCTTTCTCGCGTCCTCCATGTGCCCTTCATCCTCCCTGTCATTGCGAGGAGCCGAATTGGGCGAAGCAATCCGTCCCCGGTTCCCCGTCTCTCCGTTCCCCGTTTCCCTCTCCGTGTCATTGCGAGGAGCCGCATCCGGCGAAGCGATCCGCACCCCGCTCTTTGCCATGACCTCCGCGGCCTTCTCTGCCACCCTCATCATGTCCTGGTAAGATATTGTCCCGTACTCCGATTCCTTCTCCGTGCCATCGCAAGGAGCCGCATCCGTCGAAGCGATCCGCACCCCGTTCTCCCGCATCTTCTCCGCCAGACTGTCCAGCGCCCTTTCCATCACCGGGTCCTTCCGTGGCCCGCCCTCCGGCGTGCCGTCCATCCGGGTGCCCTTGGGCAGCTCCGGCAGCTTCTCCCGCCTGTCGATCTGCGCCGCGAACTGTCTGGCCCTGGGCGCGTCGTCCATCTCCTCGATCATCCTGCTCACGGTGATACCCCCCCCCGCTGGATTCTGCTTCCCGCCTGCCGTGCCGGGTCACGCTGCTTGTGCTGATCCCCATTCTCTTGGCCGTGTCCCTGGGCTTCTCGCCCCGGCTCCTGGCCGCCAATATCTCCTCGATCTGTTCCCGGGTGATCGTCTTGCTCCGTCCCATGTCATCCTCCTCAGAACGGCAGATCGTCGTCCTGATCTACCTCCGTAAACCTCTCCATGTCCGGCCCCTGTCCGCCGTCGCTCTGGGCCTCCTGTCCTCTGTCTCCCTTTGGCGTCAGGAACTCCACTTCCTCCGCCACGATCTCCACCCCATACCGCTTCGTTCCGTCCTGGGCGTCCCAGCTCCGGGTCTGTATGCTGCCCTCCACGGCGCACTTCCGGCCCTTGGACAGGTACTTCCCGCAGATCTCCGCCAGCGTCCGCCAGCACACCACCGTCAAAAAGTCCGCCTCCCGCACGCCCTGCTGGTTGGCCCTCTTTCTCTGCACGGCCAGCCGGAACGTGCACACGCTCACGTCCCCCGCCGTCCGCCGCATTTCCGGCTCACTGGCCAGGTATCCTATCAGCGTCACATGGTTCATTGTCCCTGTGCCTCCTCGTTTTTGATCTCCTCCGGGGCGAAGATCCATCTCTTCCGCCAATCCTCCAATAGCGCCGCCGTATACCGGTATGGGCTCATCAGCGCGCCGTCCTGGTGCCGGTCTATGGTGTAGCTGATGGCCTCCGCCATCAGTCCATAGGGGTACGCCGTGTCAATGATCATCCGCCGTACCTCGTCAAGTCTGGCCCCGTATGTTTCTCTGGCCGCCGCCTGGTCCAGTATCGTCAGCGCCGCCGCCTTGGCCCTGGCCTCCGCTTTGGCATATTCGCTCTCCCGCGCGCGCTTCTGGTGGTAGTATAAATAATAATCTTCTTCTTCTCCGTCTCCCTGTTGTAGCGAGGTACTACTTCTCTCTGAGGTACTACCTTGGTACGGGGTATATATATCTCCGTTCCTATCGTCTACGGTATGTATATATTTATCTATAGGGCTTTTGCCCCCCGTTTTACCGCAATTTTTGAGGCAAAACCCATCTTTGTCCCCTTCTTTGCCCCCCGTTTTACCCTCCGTTTTACCCCCTTCTTTACCCCCCGTTTTACCGCAAAATTTGAGGTTAAACGTCTCTTCCTTCTCGTCCCCGCCCCTCTCCAGGGCGAAATAGCGTATGGCGTATTCGGGCGAGGCGTCCCGCCTCTGCCCCCGTTTGTACTCAATCCGGCCATGGTTCACGAGCTCCTGCCGTGCCTTCACCAGGCTGTTCTCCGAGCACCCGCACCTTGCCATCAGCGCGGAGTTGGGAAGTCGGAACCTGTCCGGAAAGCCTGCCAGCTCCGCGAAGTGATACAACTTCAGCAGCAGCTTATAGGCTAAACTGGTCAGTGGACATATTTCCTCCCAAGCATCCAGGCTGCGGATCTCGCTCAAATAATCTACGTTCATTTCAAACACACCATCTGCTGTTTTTTGTTCCTGTCCATCAGAACCGTTTTCCGTGCTTGTACGGCCTCGTCTTGTTGTACTCGTGTTTCTCCAGTATCAGCGCCAGCGGGTCGATCCCCTGCGTCTCGATCCATTTAAGCGCTATCGTCAGCACCAGGTGCAGTAGCACCGGCGACACGTCGTCGCTCTTCCCCGATCTCGTCACGTAGCTGTAGCTCGTGTGCTTGTGGAGCTCCGCGATCATGTCCGGCACGTTGTCCCGCACCCGGCATGTTTCCTTCATCAGCTCCCGCACCGTCTGCGTGGGCTTGAATCCCAAATGCCCCATGTAGTCGAGGATCCGTATCGCCCCGTCCGCGATCTCCACGGCCACCCCCTCGGGCTTGCCGAAGACCCCGTATTCCACGTCCCCCGGCTCTACCTTCCGGGCGTTCATCCCCGTCAGCGCCACCTTGTACACCATCGGATTCCCGTTCCTGGCCTCCTCCAGCGCCTCGCTCCACTCGCTGTGGATCAGCGCGATCACGTGCCCCGGGCTCCTGTCCTCCTCCCACCATCCGTGATCCACCGCGTTCTGGTGGATGGTTTCGATCAGCTCGCACAGCCTCATGTCGTCCATCGTGTTTCCCTCTCCTCCTGCCGTCTCCATTCGTGTTTTTCCAGTATCGTCGCCAGCGGGTCGAGCCCCCGCATATACAGCCACGTCATGTCCACCTGGAGCGCCTGCCGGATCTGCGGTATCAGTATGGATTCCAGGCAAAACGGCCCGTTGTAGGCGTAGGCGGTCAGCTTCGTGAGGTATGCCGCCGCCTCCTCAATCTCCTCCGGCACCCGGTTGGGGATCGTCCACAGGATGTCCGCCTCGTCCTCTCCCGCGTCATACCCCGCGTGCCCCATCCAGTCCAGTATCAGCAAGCACCCTTCCGCCACCTCCATGGCCGTGCCCCGGGGCTCGCTTTGAAGGGCCTTGTATTCCTCCATCTGCGGGGTCACAATGCTGTCCAGGGAAAAGGGAGGCCGCCGCCTGTATATGAGCGGCCTGCCCTCCTTCCCCTCCTCATATGCCCTCGTCCAGCGCGCGCAGATCTCGCACGCCGTGCGGGCCTCCCGCGCCTCTCCGTCCCAGTCGCCCCAGTCCACCCGGTCCTCGTGCACCCTGTCGATCAGCTCCGCCAGCTTCATTCGCCCGTGTCCTCCATTCGCGTCTGCTCCGCTTTGCCGTCCTCGTATGGCTCCATCCTGGCGATCCGCCCGGCCATCCGCACGAAGTCCTCTGTCTCCTCGGTGTCCCGGAGTGCTACCAGCAGTCGGACGTACATCCCCTCCAGCACCGCGCACACCGGGCGTTCAAGTTTCCCCGGCCCCGGCAAAAGGAGATAGCTCCGCTCGTCCTCGTCCTTCACCATCTTGGCGTACTCAAAGGGGATGATGCCGATCCTGTCCTCGTCCTGGGGCTTCAGCGCCAGCATGGCCCGGTTATGGATCACGCCGCACCCCAGCACCTCGCACACGTCCACGTTGGCATACATCCGGTAGCCGTCATACATGGCCAGGTCGCTGTCTCCCTCCGTCACGGAGATGCTGTCGTCTATGTCGATGTCCAGCATGGCCCCGCAGTTCTGTCTGTTGATGTCGACCCCCTCGTCGCACAGCCACATCGCCTTCCCGTCTCCTACCCACAGGCACCTGGAGCCCGGGTGGTATACGATGCGGACGCACCCGGATTTCTTGCAAAACTGCCCGATCTTTTTAAGATCCACTGACGATCTCCTTTCCCAGGCCCTCTAATAACCATCCGGCCCGCACCCGGTACACCTTCGCCGCCCTCTGGATCGTGTCGATCCTCGGGGCCTTCGACCCATATTCCAGGTCATATATGGTCTTCGTGGAAAACCCCATGGCCTTGGCCGCCTGGCTGGGCGTCAATCCCGCCGCCTCCCTGGCCAGCCTGAACCGCATCCCGTCCTCCGTCCTGGCCGCCCTTGGCATGTATGGCCGGGTGGAAAACGTGATGCCGTACTTTCGCACCGTGGCCTTCAGCGTGGTGGCGTGGATCCCCATGTCCCGGGCGATCTCGTCCGCGCTGTCGCCCCTCTCGTGCCGTCGCCGCACCCATTCGATCTGCTCTCTCGTCCACCGGCTCCCCTGGGTGCGCCGGATCTTCACGTCTCGTCCGTCCATTCCTCCGCCGCCTCCTTCCTGGCCTTGGCCTCCTTGGCGATGGCGCTCAGCGTCCGCATGTCCATCCACGTGGCCACCTGCCGCATCACCGTGGCGTATTCCACGTCCGGCAGCTCGCCCACCTTGCCTACCCCCCATTGGGTCAGT
>CADAGW010000180.1 GCA_902787475.1 uncultured Eubacteriales bacterium | reverse complement strand
CTGCGGATTCCGGCGTGGCTGACAGGCGCAGAGGATCTGAAAACGGATTGCTTCGTTACTTCGCTCTTTGCAACGACCATTCGCGGCTCTGTGTCATTGCGATGCGGCTGAAAGGCCGACGAAGCAATCCGTATTCCCGTCATTTTGCGCGGAGAAGTCCGGGTGGAAACAAACCGTTTCGCCGAATTGGGGCGGGACGGTTCTTTTTGTACGAAAAAAGAATTGCGGTGGGCGTATGAATGTGATATACTGATGAAAAAGGGGGGACGAACATGAAAAAGCTGGTTTGCATGCTGCTGGCGGCGGTGATGCTGTGCGCGGCGGCCATGGCGGACGTGGTGACCACGGGGAGCGTGAACCTCCGGGACGCGGCGAACCGGAATGGCAAGATCCTCTTCAGCGTGCCCGCGGACACCCATCTGGAGTTTCTGGGCGGCGTGCTGGCGGACGAGCGGGGCGTGATCTGGTATCAGGTGCGCTACAAGGACACGGCCTGCTGGGTGTCCTCCATGTTTTCGGAGCTTCAGGATCAGATCGGCAACGGCGTGGAGCTGTCCTCCTATTACGGCAAGGATCTCTACGCCTGCGCCATGGAGCTGGGCCTGGGGGACTTCAGGTATAACGAATACAGCGAAGTGCCCAACGAATATTACGACGAGGCCCTGTCCCTGTACGGGAACGCTGCCACAGAGTCCATGGTGCTCCACGGCACGGGCTACACCCTCTTTGACGCCAGCGTGGGCATGGAGATCTACGTGGTGGCCAAGATGTACGCGGAGAGGGGACTGGACCTTACCTATACAAACGACGGCGTGTACGTGTTCGAGCACAAGGGCAAGCCGGCCTGGGGCGACGGGAAATACGATTCCTGCGTCAACGTGTATTTTGACGGCAACGGATACGTGTACGAATTCGACTGGTCCACCTATACGGGCTGAGGGGGCAAAGGATATGGAATACATACAGATCACCCGGGAGAATATAGAGACGGAGCACATATGCTGCGCCATATCGAACAACAAGGACGTTCAGGTGGCGTCCAAAAAGGCGTGGATGCGTGACCGGCTGGACGAGGGACTGGTGTTTTTACGGAGCGTGGAGCGGGGGAAGTGCTTTATCGAGTACATCCCCGCCGAATCCGCCTGGAACCCCATCGACGCGCCGGGCTATATGTACATCGACTGCATGTGGGTGTCCGGCTCCATGAAGGGCCACGGCTACGCCGGCGACCTGATGGACGCGTGCATTCGGGACAGCAGGGAAAAGGGCAAAAAGGGGCTGTGCATCCTCTCGTCGGCCAAGAAGAAGCCTTTCCTGGCGGATCCGGGGTATTTGAAGCATGTGGGGTTTACCGCATGCGACGAGGCGGACAACGGGATACAGCTTTGGTATCTGCCCTTTGATCCCCTGGCGGAAAAGCCCGCCTTCCGCGACTGCGCCAAACATCCGCGCATAGACGAAAAGGGGTATGTGCTCTACTATACCAGCCAGTGCCCCTTCAACGCCAAATATGTGCCGATACTGGAAAAGACGGCGGCGGAGCGGGGCATCCCCTTTCGGGCGGTGCGTATCCAAAGCCGGGAGGAGGCGCAGGCCGCGCCCACGCCCGTCACCACCTACGCACTGTTTCATGACGGGGAATATGTGACCAACGAGCAGATGAACGAGGCCCGATTTATCAAGCGGGTGGAGGGAACGTGACGCTGGAGACGGAAAGACTGATATTGAGGCCCTGGGAGGAGGAGGACGCGGAGGAGTGCTACCGCTATGCCAGGGATCCCAGGGTGGGCCCCGCGGCGGGATGGCCGGTACATCAGAGCGCGGAGGAGAGCCGCAGGGTGATCCGGGACGTGCTGATGGGGCCGGAGATATACGCCATCGTGCTCAAAGAGACGGGAAAGCCCGTGGGGAGTATAGGCCTTCACCGCAACGACCAGGTCAGCGGGGACGACGAGATGGAGCTGGGCTACTGGATCGGCGTGCCCTATTGGGGGCAGGGCCTGGTGCCCGAGGCCGCCCGGGAGATGCTGCGGCACGCCTTCCTCGACCTGGGACTTAACAGGGTATGGTGCGCCTACTTCGATGGGAACGAAAAATCCAAACGGGTGCAGGAAAAGCTGGGGTTCCGGTATCAGCGGACCGAGAATATATCGGTACAACAGCTGGGGGAGATGAGGCGGGACCACGTGAGCCTGATGACCCGGGAGGACTGGGAGAGAATGTACGGCTGAAAAAGGGAATATGAAACGACGCCGGGACGATGATCCTGGCGCCGCTTGATTTTGGGGACGGATCGCTTCGTTGGCCCTGCGTGCCGCCTCGCAATGACAGGAACGGGGGGAAAAACCAATAATCGTTCCCGCCCGAAGGGCGAAAATGGGATTCCAAAGGGGCTGGCCCCTTTGGCGCAGGTCTGGGCGCGCGCAGCGCCCAGCGCCTCCCCTCACTGCCTCTCCTTGCTCACGCTCAGGGCCCGCATGGCGTTGAGTATGGCGATGACGGCCACGCCCACGTCGGCGAACACGGCCTCCCACATATTGGCCACGCCCAGCGCGCCCAGGATCAGCACCAGGGCCTTGACGCCCAGGGCGAAAATGATGTTCTCCCGGACGATGCGCATGGTCTTTTGGGCGATGCGGATGGCCAGGGCCAGCTTGGCGGGATCGTCCTCCATGAGCACCACGTCCGCCGCCTCGATGGCCGCGTCGGAGCCCATGGCCCCCATGGCCGCGCCCACGTCGGACCGGGAGAGGACGGGGGCGTCATTGATGCCGTCGCCCACGTACAGGAGCGCGCCCCAGCCCGTCTTTTGGGCCATCAGCTTTTCCACCCAGTCCACCTTGTCGGCTGGCATCAGCCCGGCGTGGACCTCGTCTATGCCCAGTTCCCCGGCCACATGCTCGGCCACGTCCTGGCTGTCGCCGGTGAGCATCACCGTGCGGCGCACGCCGGCCTGCCGGAGGGAGGAAATGGCCTGGGCGGACTGATCCTTCAGCTGGTCGGATATGACGATGTGCCCGGCGTAGGCGCAGATCACCGCCGCGTGGACGCTGGTGCCCACGTGGTGGCAGGGCCGCCAGGCCGCGCCCACCTCCTCCATCAGGCGGTGATTGCCCACGTGCACGGTGTCCCCGCCCACGGTGGCCCGAAGGCCCCGGCCCGGCAGTTCCTCCACGTCCCTGGCGCTTCCGGCGGGTATGTCGTGTCCGTAGGCCTCTTTTAGAGACCTTGCGATGGGGTGGTCGGAGAATTGCTCCGCCTTGGCCGCCATTTCCAGAAGGTCGTCCTCGCTCATGGCGTCCGGGTGCACGGCGGTGACGCTGAACACGCCCTTGGTGAGGGTGCCGGTCTTGTCGAACACGGCGATCTGGGTGGAGGCCAGTGTCTCAAGATAGGTGGAGCCCTTGATGAGGATGCCCTGCCGGGACGCGCCGCCGATGCCGCCGAAGAAGGACAGGGGCACGGAGATCACCAGAGCGCAGGGGCAGGAGATGACCAGGAAGATGAGGGCCCGGTGGATCCAGTTGGCCCACTCGCCCACAAACAGCGGGGGCACGAAGGCCAGAAGCAGGGCGGCGGCCACCACCGCGGGGGTGTAGACCCGGGCGAAGCGGGTGATGAACTGCTCGCTCTTCGCCTTGCGGGCCGTGGCGTTTTCCACCAGGTCCAGTATGCGGGCCACGGTGGAGTCCTCGTAGGCCTTGGTCACCTTTACCCGCAGAAGGCCGGTCTGGTTCACGCAGCCGCTGATGACCGCGTCGCCAGGCCGCAGGGTCCGGGGCACGCTTTCGCCGGTGAGGGCCGCCGTGTTCACTGCGCTTTCGCCCTCCAGCACCACGCCGTCCAGGGGCACCCGCTCGCCGGGCTTGACGGCGATCTCCTCGTCCACCGCCACCTCCTCCGGATCCACTTCCATGAGCTCCCCGTCCCGGTACACGTTGGCGTATTCGGCCTTGATGTCCATCAGGGCGGCGATGGAGCGGCGGCTCTTGCCCACGGCGTATTTCTGGAACAGCTCGCCGATCTGGTAAAACAGCATCACCGCCACGGCTTCCGGATATTCCCCGGTGGCGAAGGCGCCGATGGTGGCCAGGGACATGAGGAAGTTTTCGTCGAATACCTGGCCGTGGATGATGCCCCGGGCGGCGGAGAAGAGTACGTCGTAGCCCACCACAAGATAGGGCGCCAGGAAGGCGATAAAGCGCCAAAGGCCGGTGAGGGGGATGAGCCAGGCGGCGATCAGAAGGGCGGCGCTTATGAGGATGCGGATCAGGGTCTTTTTCATGCTCCGGGTCATGATGTGACCTCCCTTGCGCGATGTGGATGAAAAAGGCGGGTACTTCCCCGCCTTGAGATTACTTTATGACGATCTGGCAGTCCGGCTCCACCTTCTGGCAGGCCTTGACGGCGGATTTGAGAGCCGCGTCGAATTTGTCGTCCTCCGCTTCCAGCACCATCTTCTGGGTCAGGAAGTTCACGCTCACGTCCGTCACTCCGTCGATCTTGCGAATGGCGTCCTCCATCTTGCGGGCACAGTTGGCGCAGTCCAGGTCGATCAGCTTGTAGGTCTTTTTCATCTCGCGGTCTCCTTTATCGAAAAGATTTGTCACTCCATAATGTGCTCGATGCCCATGGCGATGATCTTCCGCACATGGTCGTCGGCCAGAGAATAGAATACGGTCTTGCCGTCCTTCCGGGGCTTTACCAGGCTCGCGCCCTTCAGCACCCGGAGCTGATGGCTCACGGCGGACTGGGTCAGGCCCAGCAGCTGGGCGATATCGCACACGCACAGTTCCGCCTCGAAGAGTGCGTAGAGGATCTTTACCCTTGT
>CADAGW010000179.1 GCA_902787475.1 uncultured Eubacteriales bacterium | reverse complement strand
GCCCAAAAGCAGCTACAGTTCATATTGTGAGCCCGGAACGGATACACGCACCAATATCTTTGTGCCAAAGCATGAGGGCATGGTGGCACAGATTGACTTCTCTGAGTTCAACGTGCAGTATTCGTCAACTTCTTATGGAAACAAGTCGATTTTCAAGGTCTATGCCGGACAGGGCACCACAGGCGCTCTGTTGTGGGAACTCAACGACAACGCTCAGGAGTCTGCAGGTCCGGGATTTGTAATCCGTTCTACGGCTGCCAACGGCGCTCTGACCGTTGTGTTCAGCCCCAACACTTCTTACTCTTATTATTATACGGGCTTCAAGGCAACAGTCAGCGAATATGAGTCGAAGGATATGGAGGTGACAGCTGTTGAGACTGAACAGGCCAGCACAGCCGATGCCTCCATCGGCGCTGCCGATCAGGAGTTGCTTTCTGTAAGCGTAAAGACAGAGGGTAATCTGAACCAACTTTCTGCGAGCGGCATGAAGCTGAACCTGAAAGGTACCGAAGCCAACATCACCAAGGTAAGTGTATGGAAGGACGATGTCAAGGTTGGTGAGGCTGAAGCCGCAGCTGAGGTGGAGGTGGCTTTCAACGAGGCTGTCGGGCTGACAGAGGGCAACAACCCCTTTATCGTGAAAGCCGACATCAGTGCGACTGCTGAAGAAAACACGACCATCGATGCTGCACTGCTCAGCGTTACCGTGGGTGACAACAGCATAGCCGTTGCTGACGGCGATCCCGAGGGCGCACGCACGCTGAAGAACCAGGTGCTGATGACGGCCGGCAATCACGGCACATTCAACCTCGCCCTTGGTCAGAAGGTGAATGTCTATGATGACGGAGGTGCAGAGGGCGACGGCGCCGACGGTGTGGAGGCTATGATCACCTTTGCGCCCGCAGACGATGCATCCTGTGTCAAACTGACCAATCTCGGCATCACATTTGCTTACACAGCCCACCTTTACTTCTACGAAGGCACGGAAGTGGACAATGATAAGCTGTTGATGGATCTTTCCGGCTCGTCGGCCAAGTTTGATCCGTTTATCGTGGATGGTCCCGTTACCGTCAAATACGTCGGCAGCGGCAGTTACACCAAACCCAACTTCGGCATGGTTGTCGAGGGCTATAAGAAGAGTGACGTCGTTGTGACGTCTGTCACCACGGAAGACTTGAGCGTGAGCGAAGTGCTCAAGGGACAGACCGATGTCCGTATGCTCAAGATAATGGTAGAGGCTAAGGGCGAACTGACCCCCGCAGAAGTGACTTCGTTCAATGTCAGCGGCATTGACGGTGAGGCGGTGGAGGCTTCCCATATCTATCAGACGGGCACGACGACAACATTCTCGGCCAACGAGGAATTCAACGGTTCCTACAGCATCACCAACAGCGGCACCTATTATTTCTGGCTCACCTACGATCTGAAGTCGGATGCCACCGTCGGTGCGACGGCTACAGCCACACTCAACAGCGTCGTTGTCAGCGATGAGACCGTTGCTGTGACAGAGCCGGCTACTGCCACCGTCACCGTTGCCAGCGGCAAGAGCGGTGTCTATACGGTAGGAGAGGGCGGTACATATTCCACCATTCAGGCCGCTGTCGACGACTTCGGCGCACTGGGCATGGAAGGCCCCGTGGTATTGAAGATAAAGGCCGGCGAATACAACGAAAAGGTTCGTGTGCCGTATATCAAGGGTATGGGTGCCACCAACACGCTCACCATCGAAAGTGAGAGCGGTGAGCGCGACGTGAAGATCTATCATAACAACTACACCACCGGCGGCTATAGCGACGACCAGCACAAGAAGGACTACGGTGTCGTCACGCTCTACGAAGCCAGCTACGTCACCCTGCGCAACCTTGAGGTTTACACCACCGACAAGGCTTACAAGGCTGTAGTTATGGTGAAGGACGAGAGCCGTCATGTCACCATAGACAACTGCTATCTCCACGCTCCTGTCTGCACTGCCAATTCCGGTGAGGACGTTTGTCTTGTGGGTCATACCATCATCGATGAGGAGAACAGGAACAACGACTACCTGACCGTGAAGAACTGCCTCCTGGAAGGCGGTAAGATGGGTGTCTCAATGGGTGGCACCAGCTATGTAGCCCTGCCCAAGGAAGTCGGCGGCGTCATAGAGGGCACCATGACCCTGAAGCGCCAGTACGTCATGGACAACGGGCGGCTGAAATACTACGTGGACACGGAATACAGCATAGACGACGGCATGCTGCTTGAAATGCTGTCCGCGGCCACCACCAGCCACATGCGCAACATCGTTTCCACCATCCAGCGGGAGCAGAACGCGGCCATCCGCAACGAGCGGGCCCGGGTGCTGTCCGTCACCGGCGGCGCGGGCTCCGGCAAGACCTCCGTGGCCATGCACCGGGCGGCGTACCTGCTGCACCGGCACCGGGATCACCTCTCGGCCCGGGACATGGTGGTCTTGTCCCCCTCCGACGCCTTCACGGAATACATCTCCACCGTCCTTCCGGACCTGGGCGAGGAGAATACCGAAACGGAGACCCTGTCCCACCTCATCGCCCCCTTGATCGGCCGGAGCGTGGAGACCCCCGCCCACCAATACGAGCGGATGCTCCAGGCAAACGACGCCACCCGGGAGGCGGTGGACTGGCTCTACAGCGAAAAGCACGTGGAGGCCCTGGACATGTACGTGGACAAGCTGCAGGGCTTCTACCCCCACTTTGCCACCGTCACGTTGGACAAGCACGTGCTGGCCACCGGGCGGGAGCTTCAAAAGCTGTACCAGGTGGACAACGCGCCCCTGAACCCCGCCCAGCGCTTAAGCCGCATACGGGCCATCATGGACAACCGGCTCAGGGACTGGGAGCAGTCCTTCTACCCCCAGTACGAAAAGCAGTTCATCGGCTCCTACCGGGGCAAGGAACTGGACTTCATCGTGCGCATGGCGGTGGCCAAGCGGCTTCTGCCGGTCAAAAACGCCCTCCGCCGCATGCTGGACGCCGATCCCCTGTCCCTCTACCGGGAGGCCATATCCGGCACCCCCGGGGCCCTGCGGCTGCCCGCCCCCGGCGACACCGATCCCATCCCCTGGGAGCTGGCCCCCGGCGTGGCCTACCTCATGGTGCGCCTGGGCTTTGCCCGGCCCGAGACCCGGGTCAAATACCTGCTCATCGACGAGGCCCAGGACTACTCCCACATCGCCCTCCGGTTCATGAGCGTGTTCTACCCCAACGCCCACGTGACCCTGCTGGGCGACCCCAACCAGCGCACGCTGGCGGGCCTGTCCCCCTGCCGGCCCGAGGCCTGGGGCCCCCTCTTCGGCGAGGACAAGGCGCCCCTTCTCCACCTGACCAAGAGCTACCGCTCCACCCGGGAGATCACCGGCTACTGCGACCAGCTACTGCCCGACGACGATACCCCCGAGTGCTTCGGCCGGAGCGGCGACCAGGTGCAGGAGGTATCCTACGACCCGGACAAGCTCAAGGCCCTCTTTGCCCGCTGGGAAAAGAAGGGGCACAAGCGGATCGCCCTCATTACCCGCTCCGACGCCGACGCCCGGCGCATCCACCGGGACTTCCCCGACGCCCACTACATGGACGGCGAGGACGATTCCATCCACAAGGGCCTCTCCGTGTGCGCCTGCCACGTGACCAAGGGTCTGGAATTCGACGCGGTGTGCGTGGTGTGGCCCAAGTCGGATACCCGCAAGGACGAGATGCGCCGCCTCTACACCGCCTGCTCCCGGGCCCTTCACGCCCTGGTGGTATGCCGGGAGGCGTAAATCCGGCGTAATATCCATTCAATATATTTCTGCTATACTCTGTGGGGAGACCGTTCGTCTCCCCCATTTCCATGCAAAGGACATCTATTCATGCGCTTTGATACCGACATCGCCGTGCTGGGCGGCGGGGCCTCCGGGCTCATGGCGGCCCTTTCCGCCAAAAAGGCCGCGCCTCACCTGCGGGTGGACCTGTTCGAGCGGCAGCCCCGGGTGGGCAAAAAGCTGCTGGCCACGGGCAACGGGCGCTGCAATCTGATGAACACCGATCCCTCGGACGATCACTACCACGGGGATCTGGCGCTTCTGCGGGCCGTCCGCTCTGTCCTTCCGCCAAATGACCTCATGGCCATCTTCGAGAAGCTGGGCGTTCAGCCCCATGTGGAGTACGGCGGGCGGGTGTTCCCCATGAGCCAGCAGGCCTCGTCCGTACTGGACGTTCTGCGCCTGGCCCTGTCCGAATATGGCGTGGAAGAGCACTGCGGCATGGCCGTCACATCCATACGCCCCGCGTCCGGCGGCGCGGAGCTGCGCTTTGGCGATCAGGTCCTGTATGCCCGCCGGGCCATCGCCTGCTTCGGCGGCGCGGCGTCGCCCCAGCTGGGCGGGACGGACGGGGGCCTGCGCCTTCTCACCGACTGCGGGCACAGCGCCGAGCCCTTCCGCCCGGCCCTGACGGGCCTTTTGGTGGATCCCCGGTACACCCGGCCCATAAAGGGCGTGCGCCTGGACGCCAATCTCACCGTACTCTCCCGGGGCAGGCCCGTGGCCCAGTGCCGGGACGACGTGATCTTCTCCGACTGGGGCCTGTCGGGTCTTGGGCCCATGGCCGTCTCCCGCTGCGCCGGGGAGGCGCTCGCAAACGGTCCCGCGGAGGCTGTCCTTGATCTTCTGCCCGGCCTTGACGCCCCGGCCCTTCTGACGGAGCGGGCCCGTCGGTTCCCCGCCCGGCCCGCGGGCGAAGTGGCCACGGGGCTCATAAATAAAAAGCTGGCCCAGCATATCCTGCGCCTGTCCGCGCCTCGCCTGCCCTTCGCCCTGCCCTGCCGTGACGTGACCCGGGAGGCCCTGACTTCCTTCGGC
>CADAGW010000178.1 GCA_902787475.1 uncultured Eubacteriales bacterium | reverse complement strand
GCAGAAAAAAAGTATAATATAGCAAAGCGCTTCAGCGCCATGGAAAGGAGACGCAGTCATGTCCTTTGAAGAGATGAACGATGTGGAGAAGAAGGCCGAAGAGGCCATCGAAGAGGCCCAGAAGGTGATCGACGAGACCGCCGAAAAGGTGCAGGAGGAAGCCGCCCAGCAGACGGAAAAGGCCCAGGATACCGCCGCGGATTACGCCCAGAAGGCGGTGGACGCCATGAAGAAGCTGGCGGGCCAGGCCAAGGAGGCCATCGACAAGGCCGATCTGGACGAAAAGGTGATCTCCGCCGCCAAGACCATCAAGGAAAAGACCAAGGACGTTCTGGAGAATACCGACATAGACGAGAAGGTCGTGGAAGCCGCCAAGGGCCTGAAAGACAAGGCAAAGAACGTTCTGGAGAATACCGACATCGACGAAAAGATCGTGGAGGCCGCCAAGGGCCTCAAGGACAAGGCCAAGAACGTGCTGGACAAGACCGATATCGACGAGAAGATCGTGGACGGAGCCAAGTCCCTCCTGGGCAAGATCGGCTCCCTGTTCGGCGGCAAGGGCGACAATAAGGACGAATAAAACGTCCGTATCCAAACGCCTCTTCGGAGGCGTTTTGGTGTGCGTTTCAAAAAACAGATGGGCGTGGAGGATACAAAGAACATGTGGAGCATGGTGGCGACCTGGCCCTTCTCCCTGCAGTGCGTGGAAAAGGGCGCTCAGATCCTGCGGGACGGCGGCGCGGCGATGGACGCGGCGGAGGCCGGGGTCAGGCTGGTGGAAACGGATGAAACGGTGGACAGCGTGGGCCGGGGCGGATACCTGAACGCCGCCGGCGAATTGGCGCTGGACGCGGCCATGATGGACGGAAATACCCTCAAAATGGGAGTGGTGGCCTGCGTGCGGGGCTTCGAGCACCCGGTGTCCATCGCCCGCAAGGTGATGGAGAACACCAGGCACTCCATACTGGTGGGGCCCCACGCCGAGGAGTTCGCCCGCAAGATGGGCTTTACCGAGGCAGACCCTGACTACCTCATCCCCAAAAACGTTTGGAAGAAGTACGAGGAAGAAAAGAATAAGCGGAAGACGAGCGGCCACGACACCATAGGCTGCGTGGCGCTGGATGCGGGCGGCAGCATGTGCGTGGCCACCTCCACCAGCGGGGCCAACCTGCGGCTCCCCGGCCGGGTGGGAGACACCCCCATCATCGGCAGCGGCTTCTACGTGCAGACCGGCGTGGGCGGCGCGGCGGCCACGGGCCTGGGCGAGGACATCATGCGCACCTGCTGTTCCTTCCGGGTGGTGGAGCTGATGCGGGGCGGCATGAGCCCCAGGGAAGCGGTGGAAACGGTGGTGCTCACCGCCCACAACACCCTTCTTCAGTGCGGCCTCAGGCCCGACTGCATCGCCCTGGTGTGCATGAACGCCAGGGGCGAGACGGCGGGGGCCTGCAACCACCAGGGCTTCTCCTACGCCT
The DNA here is from genome assembly GCA_902787475.1 of uncultured Eubacteriales bacterium. GTDB lineage: Bacteria > Bacillota > Clostridia > Christensenellales > Aristaeellaceae > RUG13279. The sequence goes on along the minus strand of CADAGW010000178.1, from coordinate 3,412 downwards.
GCGTCAGCGAAAACGAGCCGCCCCGGGTGATCTCTGTGCCTCCCATCATCGACAAGGACGCCTAAGGAGGGAGACTCATGAAGGGAAACTACAAGGTCAAGGAGCCCATCATCGCTACCCAGTGCCCCAAATACCGGTGCCACAGGGCCGTGGGATCCATCGGAAAGATCGACGGCGATCTGTCCAAGCCCTTCTGGCGGGCGGGGGAGTGGATCGACGATTTCCACGACATAGAGGGCGACTCCCGTCCCCGCCCGGCCAAGTATACCCGGGTGAAGATGCTCTGGGACCAGGAAGCGCTCTACGTGGGGGCTGAGCTTCACGACGACACCATATGGGCCACGGTGATGGAGCGGGATCGGCTGATATTCGTGGACAACGATTTCGAGGTGTTCCTGGCGCCTCTGGATTCCTCCCACCGGTACTACGAGATCGAGACCAACGCGGCGGGCAGCGTGTGGGATCTCCTCATGGAAAAGCCCCAGCGGGACGACGTGCGGCGGATCATGGCCTGGGACGTGCACGGGCTTGAGAGCGCGGTGAAGATCGACGGCGCCCTCAACGACCCCTCCGCGAAGAATACGGGCTGGTCCCTTGAAATGAAGATCCCCTGGTTCTCCCTTCGGGAGTGCGCCAGCAACGAGGTCTATCCCACCCACATGGCCCCGGATCTGGGAGAGGTGTGGCGGGTCAATTTCTCCAGGGTAGAGTACCACGTGCACACCGAGAACGGGAAATACGTCAAGGACAAGGATCCCGCTACCGGCAAGGACCTGCCGGAGGAAAACTGGGTGTGGGCCCCCACCGGGGTCATAGACATCCACATGCCGGAGATGTGGGCCTACGTCACCTTCACCGACAAGGGCGAGGAATACCCCCTGCCCCTGAAGGAGGACGACGTGAAGCTGGCCTTAAGAAGGCTTTACTACCGGGAGCACGCCTACCTCTATAAGCACGAGCGGTTCACCGACGACGTGAAAAAGCTGATGGGGGACGAGGCGGACAAATACGGCATACGGGCCTACGTGACCCCCAGCATGTTCGAGGGCATCGCCTGCCACGGGGATGAGGTGTGGCACATCCGGCAGGACGGCTATCTGTGGCGGGACGACACGGCGCTGGTGTGACAGGGGCACAATACGGCAACCTTTTTCTGCCATTTGCCGTCTAATTCATGAAATAAACACGCGAAAGGGTGTGTTCGGATGAAAAAACTGTATCTCTCGCTGATCCTGGCGCTGGTGGTGGCCCTGTGCGCCGGGCAGGCGGCCATGGCCGCGGGCTGGGAGGTCAACGTCTCGGCCCCCGCGGACGACAAGGCCGCCGTGGCCAAGGCCCTCACCGGCCAGCAGAGCGTGGATCTCCACCTGGCCGCCTATCTGGGCCGCCAGGCCAACGAAGAGGGCGGCACGGACTACTGCGTGCTGGTCAAGGCGGATCCGGCCAATAAGGACAAGGTGCCCTACTACGCCCTGGCCTATGTGTCGGTGAACAAAAAGGGCAGCGCCATGCTCCGGGGCTGGAGCAAGCTCACCGGCGTGGGCCTCAACAGCCGCTGGACCCTGACCCGCTCCTCCCGCATGACCTACGCCCAGTCCCAGTCCCTCAAAAAGCGGCTCACCTCCCAGGACGGCGCGTCCTTTAAGTGGGTGGGTTACCTGGGCTACCGGGGCAGCAGGCAGAACGCCCAGCACTGCATACTCTACCGGGTCACCACTCCCGGCAGCCAGCCCAGCCTTCAGCTGGTCTACGTGAACACCCGCTCCGGCGCGTCCGTGAAGGTGTCAAACGCGGTGGAGCTGGACATCGCTGCCTACGCCAAATGACATATCTCCGGCCCCAAAGCCGCCTTTTCGGCGGCTTTTTTGCAAATGGCGCCCGTTGTGTGATGGTACTGTGACAGAGCGTGTGGTATACTTACGCCATGAGACAAACCCAAGGGAAAAAAGGAGGACGAATCCATGAAAAAGATGCTGACGACCCTGATACTGGCCATGGTGCTTGTGTGCGCCGCGGCCCTGGCGGAGAGCGACTATACCTACTACCCCGAGAGCGAGGAGTACGTGGGCTTCTGGGCCAACGAGGACGCGGTGCTGTCCATCGAGCACACCGAGGCGGACTACAACCTGTTCTACTGCGTGGTGTCCCGGACCGTAAACGACGACGTGACCGAAGTATGGGAATACGACGGATGCGCCTACGACGACATCGGCAAGGGCATGTCCTGCGAGCAGATCGGCAAAAAGACTGTCTACACCGTGGACGGCGACGAAGTGAAGCAGGAAGTGGTCTTTGAAGATGGCGCGGCGCTCTTTACCCTCAACGAGAACGGCCAGATGGAGTTCAGCCAGTTCACGGATGAGCCCGTGATGGTGTTCACCCGCGTGGACGAGAGCGATATCTTCGCCCCCGAGATGGCCTACGAGGGCACCTGGGTGTCCGACCGCATCTCCCTGGTCATCGAGAGCCTGGACGACGTGATCTACGCCGACGTGTACTGGGCTGGCAGCGCCTTCGATACCGCCCATTGGGAATACGTGGTGACCTACGACGAGGTGGCGGATGAGCTCAACTGCCCGGAGACAGGCGTCAAGACCATACTGACCTACGACGAGAACGGCGACGTGGTGTCCTCCCAGCAGGAGTTCAGCGACGGCGCGGCCTCCTTCAAGCTGACCGAGGACGGCACCCTGATCTGGACCGACTACAAGCAGACCCCCGGCGAAAATCAGTACGAGTTCGAGCGGGCCGAGACCCCCGTGCCCGTGCCCCAGGCCCAGGACTTCGCGGATTTCTATTTCCGGGTGATCGCGGGCGTGGAAAAGGGCACCGCCGGTTCCTCCCTCAAGCTGGCCCAGGCCGCGGCCCAGGTGACCGGCTTCTCCTCCCAGTTTGAAATGTGGGATCTGGACGCCCAGGCCTTTAGGGCCAACATGCTGGAGGGCTGGGAGAGCCTGACCGACGAGGAGCGGGCGGCCTTCGACGACAACTTCCTGGACGTGGTGGGCATGATCGATTCCGCCCTCAACGACTGGGACAGCGCCAAGGGCGCCTTCGAGGACGCCGGCGTGGCGGAGGATATGGAAATGGTGGTGTTCGATCCCCTGTATCGCCTGGCCTGGGAAAACCTGTGCGGCCATACCCTGACCATGGGCAACGACGACGACACCGACTATGAAGAGGAAGAGGAGGACGGCCTCTACGCCGCCCGGCAGCCCATACAGGATTCTCCCGAATGGGTGAAGAACCTGCCCCAGGCTCAGGACGAGAACACCAGTCAGCTGTTCGTCGTGGCGGGCCTTGGCATGGACAAGACCACGGCCACCGTCTCCATGCACGAGCGCAACGAAGAAGGGGACTGGATCCAGATCCTGTCCACCCCCGGCTTCGTGGGCAAAAACGGCCTGTGCCT
>CADAGW010000177.1:3647-8562 GCA_902787475.1 uncultured Eubacteriales bacterium | reverse complement strand
CTGGTGGGCCAGGGCGTACTGGTCGGCAGCGCTGCCTTCCTCGCAGGCGATGGTCACTTGATCACACCCTGCGAAGGCGTCCTCGCCGATGGAGGCGACGCTCAAGGGGATGTAGATCACCTGAAGCTGGGCGCAGCCGGAGAAGGCCCGCGCGCCGATGGCCTCGCACCCGCCGGGCACATCCACCATCTGCACCGTCAGATTCATAAACGCCTCGTCCCCGATGGTCTGAAGGCCCGCGGGCAGGAACAGCTTGCGGGTGATCTCCTCTTGCCCATCCAGATACACCACCTGGCACTCGTGATCCAGACCGGCCACGTAACTCTCGGCCCACTGGGCCCCGTAGGTGTCCTGATAGCAATAGATGGTGGTCAGGCCGGAGCAGTTCTTGAAGGCATCATCGCCGATGTGCGTCACCGCCGCGGGAATGGTGATCTCCGCAAGCAGGGCGTCATACGCAAGCGCGTATACTCCGATGTCCTCTATGGTGCTGGGCAGAGTCACCCGGGTCAGCTTGGGGAAGTTGTACAGCGACCGATCCCCCAGCCTGGTCACGCCCTCGGATATGACCGCCGACTCGATCACATCCCGATAGTACAGCCAGTCCAGGATATCGCCGGAGGAATAATGCGGCATGGGCCCCTGCCCCGTCACGGTCAGACGGCGGTCCTTGTCCAGCGTCCAGTTTAGGCCCGTGGCGGTGGTGCCGCTGTCCAGCGTGGTCAGGCCGGATCCGTCGTCGCTGCCGAAATGGATGGTTTTCGAGGACAGGCTGTGGGTGCCCGTGCCCACCAGCGCCTGCCACATTTCCTGGGTGCCGCCGTAATACACGTCTGTCAATGCGTTGTCTTCATGGAAGACGTTGTCCTTCAATGACACAAGGCTCACCGGCAGATCCACCCGCAGAAGGCCGTCGCAATACGCGAAGGCCTGAGTACCGATCCAGGTGACGCCCTCGGGCACTGTCACATGGGTCAGTAAATCGCATTCGCGGAACGCGGCATTTTGGATCTTTTTGAGGGTATCCGGCAGGGTCACACCGGAGGCGTTTTTCAGGCAATACAGAGCCTCCGTCTGGGCCTTGTCGCAGAGCACCGGCCCGACCATCATGAAATGGACGCTGGCCGGAGAGACCGTGATGCTGGTCAGGTTCGTGCCTTGGGTTTCAAAGGCATTGTTTCCGATCATTTCCACCGTGGAGGGAATATATATGGAGCGGATACCCATACAGTTCTGGAACGCGTTGGCGCCGATGACCTTCAGGCCCTCCTGAAGGGTCAGGTCTTCAAATAACACGCAGTCGTAAAACGCGAAGCTGCCGATCTCCTCCACCGTGCCGGGAATGTCGAAGGGCTCCAGTGCCTCGCACATCATGAAGGCGTCCATGCCGATCTTCTTTACCGTGGAGGGTATGGACACGGTGGTCAGGGAGACGCAGCCATAAAAGGCATAGTTTCCGATGTCCGTCACGCCCTCGCAGATGGTCGCGGACTGGATGTCGCCCTTGTACGCCCGCCAGTCGTCGGTGCTCCGGCTGGTGAATACGGGCATGCTCCCCGTGCCGCTGATGGTCAGATGGCCCGCGTCGTCCAGCGTCCAGGTCAGTCCGGTGGAGCAGGTGCCGGACTGCGCCGCCCTCGCCGACGCGGCGGGACACAGGGCCGTCACCAGCGCCCCCGCGCACAGCAGGCACAGCACCACCGCAGCCACCCGGCCCAGGGACATAGTATTCCTTCGCATATGAATTCCCCCATCACAAAAATATATACCAATTATAGTATTAACACTCTGTGTTTCCAGCCCGTTTCCGTAAAAACCGCGCAAAAACGCAGGGACGCATATCGCCTCCCTGCATCGGTTCATTCATCCAGCGTATGAAATTCGGTATCAATGACGCCTTTGTCCAGCGTCACCAGGGCGTATTTGCCGTACTTCAGCGCCCCCGGGTTGACCATGGTCACGCCCCGGACCTGTGTCTCGTCCGCCACGTGGGTGTGGCCGTAGAGGCACAGCGAGCATCCCTTTTCCGCCGCCCGCATGTTCAGGCGGAAGGGGCTGTACTTCACGTCGTACCGGTCCCCGTGGGTGATGATCAGCTTCACGCCCTCGATCTCGAACTCCGCCTCCGCCGGGCCGTCCATCACGCTGTCGCAGTTGCCCCGGACGGCGTGCACCGGCTTGCCGGTGAGCATGGCCAGCTCCTCCCCGTCCCGCCAGCAGTCCCCAAGATGGACCACCGCGTCCACTTCGCGGAACTTTTCCGCCACCCTTTCCAGCATCTCCCTGTGATAGTGGCTGTCCGCCACCACGCCCAGCGTATACACTCTCTTTCCTCCCGCGCCGCGTCAGATCGTCCGCTCCACACTCTCAAGCTCCCGGGCGAAGTCGTCGTCGTTGTGCTCCCGCATCTTCTCCGCGAACAGGCCGTAGGGCACGACCTTCACGTCGTTGACTTCCGTTGGGTCAAAGGGAAACCCGCCCGCAGGCGCCTTTGCCCGGCAGGCGAACACCGTCACCAGAAGTCCCGTGTCATTGCCCCACTCGGACACAAAGTCCCAGGAGCGGGTCAGCCGGGCTTCGTCAAGCTCAATCCCCAGCTCCTCCCGCACCTCCCGCACAGCCGCCTGGGCCGCCGTCTCGCCGTGCCGTACCCCGCCGCCTGTGGCGTCCCACATGCCCGGGAAAAACCGGGCCTTCAGCGACCTCTGCTGCATGATGTACAGGCCCTCGCCCTGGCCCGGGGCGGGGCTGTCCTCTGTCTTCATGATCACCAGGGCGTGCCGGAAGTACTCCCCCGGCTCGGGCTTTTCGTGCTTTTCCTTCACCCGGTTCAAAGGCTTCCCGTCCCGGGTATATACGTCCCTGTATTCCATTTGGGCTTATTCCCCGTCCAGCTTGGTCAAAAGCGCCGCGATAGCCCGGGCCCGGTGGCTCACGCCGTTTTTCTTCTCCGGCTCCGCCTCGGCGAAGGTGACCCCCAGGTCGTCCGACAGGAAGTAGGGATCGTAGCCGAATCCCCCCTCGCCCCGGCGGTCAAATATGATCTGCCCTTCGCAGGTGCCCTCGGCCACCAGCGTGGGCCGTCCGGGCCGGGCCAGGGCCATGGCGCACACGTAGCGGGCCGTCCTGGGGGCCGGCACGTCCTTCAGCTCCCTCAAAAGAAGCTGGTTGTTGGCCTCGTCGTCCCCGTGCACGCCGCAGTACCGGGCGCTGTGCACGCCGGGCCGTCCGCCCAGGGCGTCCACCGCCAGCCCGGAATCGTCGGCGATGGAGGCGCATCCGGTCTTTCTCAGTATGGATTCGGCCTTGATCACCGCGTTTTCCGCGAAGGTCTCTCCCGTCTCCTCGTCCGGCTCCGCGCCCATTTCCTTCTGGGATACCACGTCGAACCGGTCTCCCAGCAGGGCCCGCATCTCCCGGAGCTTGCCGAAATTGCCGCTGGCCAGCACCAGCCGGGGCTTTTTGCCGATGACGGACGCCGCGTCGCCCAGGGCGGTCAGCTGCGCCTCCATCAGCTCCCCGTTGCCCTTTTCGCCCAGATCCATGAGCCCGTTCAATTCCTCCCGGCTCATGCTCCGGCCCTCGGCGGACGCCTGGCATTCCACATATTCCATCCCTCCCCCATTCTTGCGGGAGAGCACCACGTTCATGTCCACCTGGGCCCGGCTGTCCTCCTCGTAGCACAGATCCAGCCGCTCCTCGTCCCCCACCAGCCCGCAGCTCACCGCCGCCACCTGCCGGGTGATAAAGGAATCCGGGATCCGGCCCTCCGCCAGCATCCTGTGACAGGCCAGCGTCATGGCCACGAACCCGCCGGTGATGGAGGCGCACCGGGTGCCCCCGTCCGCCTGCAGCACGTCGCAGTCTATGGTCACCGTATTCTCCCCCAGCCGTCCCAGATCGCAGGCGGCTCTCAGGCTCCTGCCGATGAGCCGGGAGATCTCCACGCTCCGCCCGTCCCGCTTGCCGTATTCCCGGGGCTTTCTTTTGCCCGTGGCCCCGGGCAGCATGGCGTACTCCGCCGTGAGCCAGCCGCCCTTGCTCTTGCGGAAGGGGGGCACGCCCTCCTCCACGGAGGCGGTGCATATGACCCGGGTGTTGCCGCACTCGATGAGCACGCTGCCCATGGGCGCGTCGGTAAAGTGGGGGGTGATCCGCACGGGCCGGAGCTGATCCAGGGCCCTTCCGTCGATTCTGTGGCTCATATTCTCCCTCCGTCGTCCTTGAGTATCCTTCTCATGTCGCCGCACAAATACAGCGACCCGCATATCAGCGTGACGCCGCCGTCCGCCAGCTCCCTGGCCCTTTCCAGCGCCCGCGCCATGTCTCTTTCGCTCTCCGTCGGCAGGCCCGCATTTTTCAATGTGTCCGCCAGCTCCCCGCAGGGCAGGGCCCGGGGGTAGTCGATCTGGGTGGCCACCGCGGCGTCGAATGCCCCGGCGAATATCCCGGCGCAGTCCGACACGGCCTTGTCCTTCATCATGCCCAACAGGGCCACTACCCTTTCCCCCGAAAGCTGGGAGCGCACGTAGTCCGCCAGCGCCTGGGCCCCGTGGGGATTGTGGGCCCCGTCCATCAGGGTCCTCTCGTCCAGCCATTCCAGCCTGGCCGGCCAGGTCACGTGATCAAGGGCCTTCACACACACGTCCATGTCGAGCCGCCAGCCCGCCTCCGTCAGCAGCTTCGCCCCGGCCAGGGCCAGCCGCCCGTTCTGGATCTGGTGCCGCCCCGGCAGGGACAGGCGGCAGGTCTTCCCCTCCGCCTCAAAGGCGCTCCCGTACCGACCCTCCCGGATCGTGCTCCAGGGCATACTTCCCAGGTCCGTAAACGGCGCTTCCTTTTCCCGTGCCGCCGCCGCGAACACCGCTCTCACCCCGTCCGTCTGCTCCGCCGCGGCGAAGGGCACGCCCTTTTT
>CADAGW010000177.1:0-3632 GCA_902787475.1 uncultured Eubacteriales bacterium | reverse complement strand
CCAGGGTGTCGCCCAGCTGCTTTGTGTGATCCATGCCGATGGAGGTGATGAGGCACGCCTCGGGCATGACTACATTGGTAGCGTCCAGCCGTCCGCCCATGCCCGTCTCCAGCACCACGATGTCCACCCGGGCGTCCAGAAATACCAGAAACGCCGCCGCCGTGCACAGCTCAAAGAAATTGGGCCGTATGTCCCTTTGCACCAGCGCCTCCGCGGCCTCCCGCACCCGGGACACCGCCCTTATCAGGGCCCCGTCCGCCACCGGCTCGCCGCCGATGCGCATCCGCTCGGAAAAGCGCATCAGGTGGGGAGAAGTGTACAGCCCGGTTTTGTACCCGTTTTCCCTCAGCATCCGCTCCAGCATGGCGCATACGCTGCCCTTGCCGTCGGTGCCCGCCACGTGCACGAACCTGAGTTCATCCTCGGGGTGCCCCAGCGCGCCGCAGAGGGCCTTCATATTGTTCAGCCCGTCCTTGACGCTTGAATACCGAAGGCCGAAGATCCAATCCTCGGCCTCCCGCACAGAATGAAAATACTCCATTCCCGTTCCTCTCTGTTACGCCATCTCTTCCAGTTCCCGTATGCGGGCCTCCAGGGAAGAGAGCATGGTCCGGTTGGTGGCCAGCTTTTCCTTCTCCTGATCCACCAGCGCCTGGGGCGCCTTGCCCAGGAAGCCGGGGTTATTCAGCTTGGCCTCGCCCCGGGCGATCTCCTTGTTCAGGTTCTCAAGATCCTTGTTCAGCCTCTTTTTCTCCTTCTCGATGTCCACCAGATCCCCAAGGGGCATGTACATCTCGCAGGCCGCGCACACGCAGGAGGCGGACTTGTCCGGATTGGCCGCGCCGTCGCAGAGCATGGTCACGGAGCTGGCAAAGGCCAGGCGGGTAAAGTACACCTCCGCCTTTTCAAGGCTCTCCCTCCAGCCCTCGGCGGGGCGGATCATCAAATGGGCCCTGCGGCCCACGGCCACGTTCATCTCGGAGCGCAGGTTGCGGATGGCGCGTATGGCGTCCATCACGCCCTCCATGGCCCGGGCGTCCTCCTCGAACCGGTATTCCGGCAGCACCTGGGGCCAGGGCGCCGCCATGATGGAGCCCTCGCTGCCCGGCAGATGCCGGAAAATCTCGTCGGTGATAAAGGGCATGAAGGGGTGAAGGAGCTTCATAAGCCCGGTCAGCACGAAGCACAGCGTCTCCCTCGTGGGCTCGGCATCCTCGGAATTGAGGGTGGGCTTGGCCAGCTCAATGTACCAGTCGCAGAAGGAGGACCAGATGAAGTCATACAGCGCCTGAGCCGCCATGCCCAGATCGTAGTCCTCGAAGTGGCCGGTGACGGTCTCCACGCACCCGAAGAACCGGGTCAGGATCCACTTATCCGCCATGTTCAGCTTGTCCGCCGCGGGCAGGCCCTTGGGGGCAAAGCCCTCCAGGTTCATGAGGGCGAACCGGGCGGCGTTCCACACCTTGTTGGCGAAGTTTCTGGCCGCCTCGAATTTCTCCTCGCTGACCCTCAGGTCGTTGCCCGGAGACACGCCCAGGGCCAGGGAGATGCGCAGGGCGTCCGCGCCGTACTTCTCGATGATCTCCAGCGGGTCGATGCCGTTGCCCAAGGACTTGGACATCTTCCGTCCCTGGGCGTCCCGCACCAGGCCGTGGAGCAGCACCGTGTGGAAGGGCACCTCGCCCATCTGCTCGATGCCGGAGAAGATCATCCGGGCCACCCAGAAGAATATGATGTCATATCCGGACACCAGCACGCTGGTGGGATAGAAATACTTGAGATCCCCGGTCTGCTCGGGCCAGCCCAGGGTGGAGAAGGGCCAAAGGGCGCTGGAGAACCAGGTGTCCAGCACGTCCTCGTCCTGGCGCATGGCGCCGCCGCACTTGGGGCACACGCCCGGCGCGGTGCGGGCCACCTCCATGCGGCCGCACTTGTCGCAGTAATAGGCGGGGATCCGGTGGCCCCACCACAGCTGGCGGGAGATGCACCAGTCCCGAATGTTCTCCATCCAGTTGTTGAAGGTCTTGGTGAACCGCTCGGGCACGAACTCCACTTTCTTTTCCCGGGCCGCCTCCAGCGCCGGATCGGCCAGGGGCTTCATCTTCACGAACCACTGGGTTGAGGACAGGGGCTCCACGTTCTGGTGGCACCGGTAGCAGGTGCCCACGTTGTGGGTCAAAGGCTCGATCTTGACCAACAGGCCCAGGCTCTTTAATTCCTCCACCACCGCCTCCCGGCAGGCCTCCCGGGTGTATCCCTGATACTTCCCGGCGTTCTCGTTCATCACGCCGTCGTCGGCGATGACCCGTATGATCTCCAGGCCGTGGCGCATGGCCACCTCGAAGTCGTTGGGGTCGTGGGCGGGGGTCATCTTCACCGCGCCGGTGCCGAACTCCATGTCGCAGTATTCGTCCGCCACCACGGGGATCTGCTTGTTCATGATGGGCAGGGTCACGGTCTTGCCCACCAGGTCGGTATATCGGGGGTCGTTGGGGTTCACGGCCACGCCGGTGTCGCCCAGCATGGTCTCAGGCCGGGTGGTGGCCACGATCACGTCCTTGCCGTTCTCGCCGGGGTAGCGGATATACCACAGGTGGGATTCCTGCTCCACATACTCCACTTCCGCGTCGGAGAGGGCGGTCTTGCAGATGGGGCACCAGTTGATGATCCGGTTGCCCCGGTAGATCAGGCCCTTTTCGTAGAGCCTGCAGAACACCTCCACTACGGCCTTGTTGCAGCCCTCGTCCATGGTGAACCGCTCCCGATCCCAGTCGCAGGAGGTGCCCAGCTTCCTCTGCTGCTTGACGATGCGCCGCCCATACTGCTCCCGCCAGGCCCAGGCCCGCTTCAAAAACTCCTCCCGGCCGATGTCCTGCTTGGTCAGGCCCTCCTTGGCCATGGCCTCCACGATCTTGATCTCCGTGGCGATGGAGGCGTGGTCGGTGCCCGGCAGCCACAGGGTGGGATCGCCCTTCATCCGGTGATAGCGGATCAGGCTGTCCTGCTGCATGGCGTCCAGGGCGTGGCCCATGTGGAGCTGCCCCGTGATGTTGGGCGGGGGCATCATGATGGTAAACGGCTTTTTGCTCTTGTCGATCCTGGGCTTAAAGAGGCCCTTTTCCTCCCAGTCCGCGTACAGTCTGTCCTCGATCTCCGTGGGAGAATACACCTTGCTAAGCTCCATATTCATATGCTCCTTTCCCTCTGTGCCAAAAATAAAAACGCACGGCGCGTAAGGGCGCGGCTGTCCGCGCGGTACCACCTTGCATTTATGCTCTTTCGCGCTGTAAGGGGCGCGCCCCGCGGGGATAATGACTTCACCCCGCGCCCTCGGAAGCGACCTTCGGCCGTCTTTTGCGCCGGGCGGCCTTTCAGCCCACGAACCGCCCTCTCTTTTGCGCCGGACCGCCTACTCCTCTTCGTCTTCGGCTTTCGCTTCATTATATCCGCTTCTCCCCCGCCTGTCAAGGGATGAAGACCGACTTTTCAGCCATTTAACGCCCCGGCGGACACATTTCCTTCCATTTCTCTCATTTTCTCCTTGTACCCGCCTGCCGTTTGTGTTATAATTGATTCATTCGGACATACGCCCCTTCAGGCGCAGGCCCGTCATTACGAATGGAGGGAACGCC
>CADAGW010000176.1 GCA_902787475.1 uncultured Eubacteriales bacterium | reverse complement strand
GCGGAGTAAGCCCAATGAGGCAAGGAGCTTTTGAATATCCGGTTTCAAAAGCGACTATGCCGAATTGAGGATCGGCATGTACGGCCGCAGGCTCCCTATTCCGCTTTGGGTGCAGGATTGCCCGTGCATCGCAGATGCACAAATCCTGCACTCCCGCGTTGACAAACAGGGTTTGTCAACGCGCTGAGCCACACCCTTTTTTGCGGTGCGGCTGTTTTTTTGTGCGCGGTTACAAAAAAGTGCGTACTTGCGCAGGCCCGGTTTATGCTTTATCATCATCACAACGGGATGTTCCCGAATCGGAAAAGGAGGATGTACATATGGCGCTTAAGAATCTCGCCGCATGGAGCGGAAACCGTGCCGTCACCGCCTGCGGAGCGGCCTGCGGAGCCAGCGACAAGCCCGCGGAAGAGCCCAAGCCCGTCGCCTGCGGAGCCAGTGACAAGCCCGCGGAAGAGCCCAAGCCTGCGGCCTGCGGGGCCAGTGACAAGCCCGCGGAGGAGCCCAAGCCCGCCGCCTGCGGTGCGGCCTGCGGAGCCAGTGACAAGCCCGCGGAAGAATCCAAGCCCGCCGCCTGCGGCGCGGCCTGCGGGGCCGGCGACAAGTAATCAACGAGACCTGCCTCCGGCGGCGGCATCGTCTGCCGCCGGAGACCATACACACAAATCGGGGGACACCGGGTATGAAACCGTATTTCGCCTTTCAGTGGCACATCACCGACGACTGCGACCAGCGGTGCAAGCACTGCTATATCTTCGCGGAGGACAGCGGCAAAACGCCCGATTCCATGTCCTGGGATGAGATGCGCCAGTTGGTGGACAACTGTGAGGATTTCTGCGAAATGTACGACCGCCAGCCCTATTTCTATATCACCGGCGGCGATCCCATATTGAGCCCGGACTTCTGGCCGCTGTTGGAGCTCCTCTCGGTCAAGCGGATCCCCTTTACGATCATGGGGAACCCCTTTCACCTGACGGACGAGGTCTGTGAGCGCATGAAGCTGCTGGGGTGCGAAAAGTATCAGCTGTCCATAGACGGCCTGAGGGAGACACACGACTGGTTCAGAAAGCCCGGCTCTTTTGACGCCACCCTTCAAAAGATACCCGTCATCAACCGATCGGGCATTCGCTCGGTGGTGATGACCACCGTCTCCGGCGTCAACATCCACCAGGTGCCGGGGATCATAGACGAGGTGGTCAGGGCCGGGGCCAACGTATACGCCTTCGCCCGCTACTGCCCCACCAGCGGGGAGAGGGACACCGGCATGACGCCCCGGGAATACCGGCATCTGCTGGAGGTCTGCGACGCCCGGTTCAAGGCCTGGGAGGCGGCGGGATACGACACCTATTTTAACCGCAAGGATCACCTGTGGACGCTGTATCAGTACGAGACGGGGGAGTTTACGCTCCCCGAAAATGCCCGGCCCGGCATGATCTACGGCGGCTGCAACTGCGGCAACTGCCACATGACCATACTGCCAAACGGCGACGTGTACGCCTGCCGCCGGGTGCAAAGCAGCCGGGTGGGAAACGTGTTTGAGGACAGGCTGGCCGATCTGTGGATCGCGGAGATGGAGACGTATCGGGAGTACGGCCAATTCAAAAAATGCGCCAGATGCGAGCTTTTGCCCTGGTGCCGGGGGTGCCCGGCGGTGGCCAGTGGGGCGAGGGGAGGCTTTTACGACCCGGACCCCCAGTGCTGGAAGGAGAGAAACGACATAACGGGGGAGAGACTGTGATGGACGCTTTGACCTGTGTGAAAAAGCTGGGCTATGTGGGCGTGCTGGACTTTGCCACGGTGGACGAGCACGGCGCGCCGCAGGTGCGGAATATCAGCGCCATACACTTCGAGGGCACGGACATATACTTTCTCACCGCCCGGGGCAAGTATTTCGCCAGCCAGCTTCGGCGGGACGGACGGGTGCAGATACTGGGCTACACCCGCTACAAGGAGACCATCCGCCTGTCCGGCGTGGCGGAGGAGGTGCCAAAGGCGGAGCAGACCCATTGGCGGGACGTACTCTACCGGGAACAGCCGTACCTTGAAAACGTGTACCCCGGCGAGACCAAAGATATCGACACCATGTTCGTGATCCGGGACTACACCATCGAGTATTTCTGCCTGTCCACCCGGCCCATCACCCGGGAGTATTTCGCCGTGGGGAACGCCCAGATCACGCCCAAGGGCTATGTCATCGGGGAGGCGTGCATCGGCTGCGGCACGTGCCAGACCGTCTGCCCCCAGGGCGTCATCACGGAGGGCTCGCCCTACCATATCGACCCGGCCCACTGCCTGCAGTGCGGCGCGTGCGCGGAAAACTGCCCGGTGGGGGCGGTGAGGAGGCTGTGAATATGAAAGCGGTAGTCATAAGCGGCATCACCCCGGCGGAGCAGGTGAAGCTTTCGGAGGCGCCCGTTCCGTGTGTCCGGCCCGGCTGGGTGCTGGTGCGGGTGAGGGCCTTTGGCATGAACCATTCCGAGCAGGTGCTCCGCCTCTCGGAGATCGAAGCGCCGTACATCCAAAAACCGGTGATCCCCGGAATTGAGTGCGTGGGGGAAATCGCCGACCCCTCCGATTCCGGGTGGAAGGCCGGCCAGAGGGTGGCGGCCCTCATGGGCGGCATGGGCAGGAGCTTTGACGGAAGCTACGCCGAATACGTCCTTTTGCCCATTCATCACGTGTTCCCCGTGGAATCCGACCTTCCCTGGGACGCCCTGGCCGCCGTGCCGGAGACCTGGTTCACCGCCTGGGGCTCGCTGTTTGAGTGCCTGCGCCTCGCGGGGGAGGATACTCTGCTGATCCGGGGCGCCACCTGTGCCCTGGGATACGCCGCCATACAGATCGCCCGGGCCCTGGGGTGCCGGGTCATCGCTACCACCCACCGCCCGGCCAAGCTGGCCTTGCTGGACGCGGCGGATGAAGCCCTGCTGGACGAGGGCACGCTCACAGGAAGAGTCCATGGCGTGACCAAAGCCCTGGATCTCATCGGCCCCAGGTCCCTCAGGGACACGCTCCGGTGCGTGGAGAAGGGCGGCATCGTCTGCGACACGGGTATACTGGGCGGTGTGTTTACCTTAAACGGCTTTGACCCCATCAAGGACATCCCCAACGGGGTGTACCTCACCGGCTTTTTCAGCAACCAGCCCACCCAAAGGGCGGTGGATGATATTTTCTCCTTCCTTTCCGCCCACGGCATCGTGCCGGGGTACGGCGCGAGGTATTCCTTTAGCGACATCCGCGCCGCCTGCGCCGCCCAGGATGGGGGCAGGGTCAACGGCAAGATCGTGGTGACCGTCGGGGAGTAGAGAGCTTCATTATGGCATACCGTCTTTTTCTTTCGCGCCGCCGTTGTGCCCGGGGCGGGAATATGGTATAATGCCCCTGTATGGACACCGCATCGAAAGCATAGGAGGGATACCATGTCCTGTACCACCGTATTGGTCGGCAAGCGCGCCAGCCACGACATGTCCACCATGATCGCCCGCACCGACGACGGCTTTTTCGACGTGAAGAAGCTGATCGTGGTGGAGCCCAGGGATCAGAAGAAAAAGTACAAAAGCGTTATCTCCCATCTGGAGATCGACCTGCCGGACGACCCCATGCGCTACACGGCCTGCCCCAGCGTGGACCCCAAAAACGGCATATGGGCCGCCACGGGCATCAACCAGGCCCAGGTGGGCATGACCGCCACGGAGACCATCACCACCAACCCCCGGGTGCTGGCGGCGGACCCGCTGGTGGAGTATAAAAAGGCCAAGTCCCGCCGGGAAAAGGACGTGCCCGGCGGCATCGGCGAGGAAGATATGGTGGTCTTGGTGCTGCCCTATATCCGCACCGCCAGAGAGGGCGTGGCGCGCCTGGGCCAGCTCCTTGAAACCTACGGCACCTATGAGTCCAACGGCATCGCCTTTAACGACCAGGACGAGGTGTGGTGGCTGGAGACCATAGGCGGCCACCACTGGATGGCCCGCCGGGTGCCCGACGACGTGGTGGTGGTGAACCCCAACCAGTTCGGCATGGACGCCTTCGACATGGAGGACGCCTTCGGGGCCCAGAGGGATCACCTCTGCTCCAGCGACCTTCGGGAGTTCATACGGGACAACCGGCTGGACCTCAATCAAAACGGGGCCTTCAACCCCCGGGACGTGTTCGGCTCCCACACCGACATGGATCACATATACAACACCCCCCGGGCCTGGTTCATGGGCCGCTATCTCTGCCCCCGGTCCCACACCTGGGACGGCCCCGGCGCGGAGTTCACCCCGGAGAGCGACAACCTGCCCTGGGCCCTGGTGCCGGACAGGAAGGTGGCCGTGGAGGATGTCAAATACATGCTCTCCTCCCACTATCAGGGCACGCCCTATGATCCCTACGCCGGCCACGACACGGGCGTCCGGGGCAAATACCGCTCCATAGGCATCAACCGCACCGGCGTCACCTCCATCTGCCAGATCCGAAGCGGCGCGCCGGAGAGCGTACGGGGCGTGGAGTGGATCTGCTTTGGCTCCACCGCCTTTGACGCCGCCCTGCCCGTGTACGCCAACGTGCCCGCCATGCCGAAATACTTGAGCGACGTGACCCTGGACACCTCCACCGAAAACTTCTACTGGGGCAGCCGCTTGATCGGCGCCCTGGCCGACGCCCACTACGGGCACTGTGTACAGCTCATCGAGCGCTACCAGAACGCGGTGGCGGTGAAGGGCCGGCAGATCATCCGGGAGTACGACCAGAAGATCCGGGAGACCGGAGACATCGATCTGGCAAAGGAGGCCAACGAAAAGCTGTGCGATATGGCCCGGCGGGAGACCATATCGGCGCTCAATAAGGTGCTCCACGAGGCCAGCGTGCGGATGAAGAACGGGTACAACAGAGCGGACAACTGAGACAGTCGGCAGAGATTGGACTGTCATTGCGGGGGAACGGGGGAGGCGCTG
>CADAGW010000175.1 GCA_902787475.1 uncultured Eubacteriales bacterium | reverse complement strand
ATCTGGTGGAGGCGTCCATCGTGGTGCTGGCCTTCGGGGTCATGTTCAGCGTCTATTCCAACATGCGCAGCCGGGAAAAGCAGATCGAGCTGGAGAGGATCAAGGCCCAGGAGAGCAGTCAGGCCAAGAGCGCCTTTTTGTCCAACATGAGCCACGACCTGCGCACCCCCATGAACGCCATCATAGGGTATACCCAATTGGCCCAGCGGGAAAAGGTGGGCGAGGCGGAGATGCGGGGGTATCTGACCAAGATCGGGGCCTCCAGCCAGCATCTCTTGTCGCTGATCAACGACGTGCTGGAGATGAGCCGCATCGAAAACGGCAGGATGGAGCTGATGCCGGAGAAAACCGACCTGGCGGAGGTCATGGAGGAGACCGGGAAGATGTTCGCCTCCCAGATGAGCGCGAAGCATATCGAATTCCTGGTGGACGCCTCCGGGGTGGAGGACCGGTATGTGCTGTGCGACGGGAACCGGCTGACCAGGGTATTTATGAACCTTTTGAGCAACGCCTGCAAGTTTACGCCGGAGCACGGCAGGGTCAGCGCCATCTTGCGCCAGACGGGCCGGGAAGGGCAGTACGCCAGCTACGAGGCGCGGGTGAAGGACAACGGCATCGGCATGAGCCGGGAGTTCGCCCGGAACGTGTTTACCCCCTTCGAGCGGGAGCGTACCTCCACGGTCAGCGGCATACAGGGCACGGGCCTGGGCATGAGCATCACCAAGACAATCGTGGACCTGATGGGCGGCACCATAGACCTGATCACCGCCCCGGGGAAGGGGTGCGAGTTTATCGTCAGGCTCCAGTTCCCGGTAGAGAAGGCTCCCCAGGAGGAGGCGGAGGCCGGGCAGGACGGACAGGAAATGTCCCTGAGCGGCAAGAGGATTCTCCTGGCGGAGGACAACGAGATCAACCGGGAGATCGCCCTGTTGATACTGGACGAAAAGGGATTCGTCATGGAGACCGCCGAGAACGGGCGGGTGGCGCTTGGGATGGTGTCGGAGGCCCCGGCGGGATATTACGACGCGGTGCTGATGGACATACAGATGCCGGAGATGAACGGATACGAGGCCGCCAGGGCCATACGGAGCCTGCCGGACAAGGACAAGGCGGCGGTGCCCATCGTGGCCATGACCGCCAACGCCTTCAAGGAGGACGAGGATCAGGCCCGGGAGGCGGGCATGAACGGCCACATCGCCAAGCCCATAGACGTGGAAAAGATGATGGAGACGCTGGCGGGCATCCTCTCGGGCGGGGCCGAAAAAGGCGCATAAACCGGAAAAAGCGGGGCACGCTGGGGACACGGAGAGAAGGAGGGCGCATATATGGATTCCCGGGTGGCGTTTCGCGCCTTCGGCGTGGACGTGTATTGGTACGGCGTGCTCATCGCCGGGGGGCTTCTGGCCGCGGCGGTGTGGATGAGCCGGAGGGAAAAAAGGCTGGGCCTTGAAAAGGACACGGCCATAGACCTGCTTTTGTGGACCCTGCCCGCCGCCATCATTGGGGCCAGGGTGTATTACGTGGCCTTCTCCTGGGACATGTTCCGGGGGAATTTGGGGGCCATACTGGACATACGAAGCGGCGGACTGGCCGTTTTCGGGGGCATTATCGCCGGGTTTTTGTGCATTTTCATCTATTCCAGGGTCAAAAAGGTGCCCCTTTATGCCCTTCTCGATCTGGCCGCGCCGTCTCTGGCCCTGGGGCAGGCGGTGGGCCGGTGGGGCAATTTTGCCAACGGCGAGGCCTACGGGCGGGCCGTGGCCCGGGAATGGATGCGTTTTTTTCCCTTCGCGGTGCACATTCAGGAGGACGGGCTGTGGCACTACGCCACGTTTTTCTATGAGTCGGCATGGTGCCTTCTGACCGCCGTTTCCCTGGGCGTCGCGGAAAAGAAGGGAATCATCAGGCGGCGGGGAGACGTGTTTTGGTGGTACCTGGCTCTCTACGGGGCGGAAAGGGCGTTCGTGGAGGGGCTGAGGACGGACAGTCTGTATCTGTTTGGCGCGAGGGTCAGCCAGCTGGTCAGCGCCGGGATCCTCTGCGCCGCCTGCGGGGTGTTCGCGGCGCGGGCCATACGGAGAAAGGGGCGCCGGGCGGCGGCATATCTTGCCGGATGCGCCTGCGCGCTGTTGTCGCCCTGGTGCGGCGGCGGGATCTGGACGGCGGGGCTGTTGGCCCTGGCGCTTTTGTGCGCCATGGCGGCGTACAGGCACAGCGGGCAGAAGGGCGGTGAAGCGGCGTGAGTGTGGTACGGGCGGTGGAAAAGACCCGGTTTTATTGGCGGGTGACCCTGGACGACGGGGAGGAGATGCGCCTGGGCCGCCAGGCCATGAAGGATCTGCCCCTGCATGAGGGGGACCAGGTGGAGATCGGGGAGTATATGAGCCGGCTGTCCGCCAGGCAGTATCCCCGGGCCATGGAGGCGGCGCTAAGTGCCCTGGACGTGGGGGACAAGACGGAAAAAAAGATGCGGGAGTATCTTTTGCGGCGGTATTACCCCTCCGCCTGCGTGGACGCGGTGGTGGAAAAGCTCAAGGAGCAGGGGCTGATAGACGACGAGAAGTACGCCCTGCGGTACGCAGAGACCCACCCGGGGGAGGGAAAATACGCGCTGAAGCGCAAGCTCCGGGCCCGGGGCGTCGGGGAGGAGACCTCCCGGCAGGCGGCGGACACCCTGACGGACGAGGGCCAGGAGGCCGCCGCCCGGAAGGAAGCGGAGAAGCTCAGTCGCCGGTACGCCGGGGAGGAGCCCCGGGACAGAAAGCGGAAGATCGGCCAGGCATTGGCCCGGCGGGGCTTTGGCTGGGACGTGATAGAACGGGTGACGGGCGCGGACGAGGAGGAGGACTGGGAAGAATGAGGCTGACAGCGGCGAAAAAAGAGGAGCTCATGCGCCGGGTGGCGGAGTTTCCGGGGCACACGGCCATATACTTTAAGAACCTCATCACGGGGGAGACCTTTGGATACAACGAGCGGGAAATGATGTGCGCCGCCAGCGTGATAAAGCTCACCATCATGGTGGAGCTGTTCAGGCAGATGGAGGCGGGACAGGTGAAGCGGGACAGCCTTCTCGAAATGAAGGACGAGTACCGGGTGCCCATCAGCGGGGTGCTGACGCTGATGCACGCGGGGCTGATGGTGACGCCCATCGACCTGTGCGCTCTCATGATCGCGGTGTCGGACAATGTGGCCACCAATATGCTTATCGACCTTCTGGGCCTTGAGAACATCCAAAGGACCATACGGGATATGGATCTGTATGGCGTGGAGCTGAACCGGAAGCTGTTTGACAGGCGGCCTGAATACAGGGACAGGACCAACTACATCACCGCCGAAGGGATCGGGAAGCTGGTGGAGATGATCTGGCGGGGCGAGGCCGTGAGCCCGGCGGCGTCAAAAGAAATGCTTCACATGATGCGCCAGCAGCAGTGCACCAACAAGATCCCCCTGCTCCTGCCCGGAGAGGGCCGGGCGGCCCACAAGACCGGGGAGGACGAGACCATGACCCACGACGTGGGGGGGGTGTTCGCCCGGGAGCCCTTCGTGGTGTGCCATACCAGCTGGAAGCTGGAGGCCGGGGCCGAGGGCCGGCGGAATGTGCAGATCGGTGAGATCACACGGGAGCTGTTCGACGCCTGCGGGGGAGACGCGTGAGGCATAGGCGGGGAAAAGGGACGGATCGCTTCGTCACTTCGTTCCTCGCAATGACATTGTGGATATAGGTGTCCCCGTTCCTGTCATTGCGAGGCGGCCACCGGGCCGACGAAGCAATCCGTTTCCATCGCATCCATAAATCACAAAGCGATCCGTTCCCATCAAATATATATTCAAAAAAGAGAACCGACGGCTGCGGGCCGTATCGGTTCTCTTTGCGTTTGGGTCAGGCGGAGGGGTCGTTGCCAGCCATGAAGTCGCTCTTTTCCTCCTTGCGGGGCTGGGAGAAGAAGTCGCCGTCCTTGGAGCCGTCCCTTTCTCCCGTCTCGATGGGCGGGTGAAGGAGATAGTCAAACAGCTTTTCGCCTATGACCTTTTTGGCCTTCTCGATCCGATCGGCCTCCCTGGCGGTGTCCATGTCCTCTACGGCGTAGTAGATGGGCTTTCGCTCGCCCAGGGTGCCGGGGGCGTCGGCGTCGAAGCGGCGGATGCCCAGGTTCAGGCCGAACTCGTGGGGGTTGTCCCGGTAGGCGTGGTGGGTGAACAGGTCCAGCGTCTTCATATTGCGGGCCTTCATGTAGGCCAGGGTGTAGGCCGCGGCGGCCCATTCCTCGGTGATCTCCTTGAGACCGTCGCCCCGGGAGTTAAAGCCCTGCTCGGAGAATATGAGGCGGCGGGGCTGACCCCGGTAGAGCATGTGTGTCTGGGCCATGTAGGCCTCCAGCACCTCCATGTTCTTGAAGGTGATGCGGGGAGTGGAGAAGGTGAAGTTGGGAGAGCGGTCCATCCAGAAATTGCACCAGGACAGATCCTCGGGGTAGGGATGGAAGGCGATGCTCCAGTCGAAGTCGCCGTCCCGGCGGCAGCAGCGGGCGATCTCCTCGGCGCACTGGCGGCTGGGATAGTAGCGCAGGGGCTCTGTCACGTTGTGGCACAGGCCGTCCCAGTAGTGGTCGAAGGACACGTATATGCGCTGGTGGGCGTAATGCTTGCGGGAGACCAGGTAGGCGTGGCGCATGGCCTGGGTGTATTCCTCGAAGTAGTCCCGGCAGGTCTTTTCGCCCGCGTTGCCCCATACGTACTGGGAGTCCACCTCGTTGCTGATGATCATGCCGGGGGCGAAGCCGTATCTCCTGTCGGAGCGGGTGTAGCGCTCGGCCAGGAACTCGATGAAGGCCCCGAAGCAGTTCAGGCCGTCCTCCTGCTCCACGTTGAAGGCGGAGATGAAGGCGTTGGGATACTTCCAGTCGTAGCCCGGGTGGACGGCGATGTCCAGAAGGCGCTTGTCCTTTCCGGTGCAGCCGAAGCCGTGGG
>CADAGW010000174.1 GCA_902787475.1 uncultured Eubacteriales bacterium | reverse complement strand
GGAATAGACGCTGAACATGACCCCGAAGGCCAGCGCCACGATGGACGCCTCCACCAGATTGTGGTCCCGCAAGGTGCGCCTGACCCGCTCCATCTCCTCTTCCACTCGGGTATCGAACCGTGCCTCGTCCTCCGCTGCGGCCGCAACGCCCTCCTCCCGGGCCGCCGCGCCGATCCTCTCCGTCCCCTCCCGGCTGACGGTGGATATGGTCTCCTGGGTCCACATGAGGGTGGTCAGGAATATCAGCGCCATCAGCGCCACCCACACCACCATGCTCTTTCCAAACCTGCGCTCCCTGTCGCCCCCCAGCACCAGCCTAAAGAACAGAAAGCCCAGTATGCCCCAGGCCGCCAATATGAGATAGGACTCGGTCTCCAGCGCCCCGCCCGAGAACACCCCGGGGGCCAGCAAAAAGAGGCTGAAGAGCACCGACAGCGCGAAGCCCGCCATGCCCTGCAGGGTATGAAGCCTGTCCCCCTCCAGCCGGGCCAGCTTCCAGGCCGCAGCGCAGGTATAGGCATAGGCGATGGTGGCCCCGATGGTGGACACGTCCACGTGCCAGCTGATGGCCGTCCGGCCCAGCAGGGGGATCACCGCCGACACGCCCATGATGAACCACAGGGCGTTTCTGGGGATGTCCCGCTTGTCCACGCTTCTGAACCAGGCGGGCAGTATCCCCTCCTCCGCCATGGCGCGCAGCAGCCGGCTGGCCGCCACCATGTTGCCGATGAGGCTGGTGGACAAGGCGCAGAACACCGCCATGCTCAATATCCTCACGCCGTTTTCCCCCAGCGCCGCGTGTGCCGCCGCCAAGGTGGGAAGGGCCCTGTACCCCGTCTCCCCGTCCAGGGCCGATATATACTCCGTCCAGCTTTCATACCCCTCCGGCACCGCCAGCACGGGTAAAAGCGCCAGCATGATATAGCAGGCCAGGGTGCACACCACGGCCCAGGTCATGATCCGCAGGGTCCTGTTCGTGCTGAACCGCAGCTCCTCCGCGGAATGGGACACGGACTCAAACCCCACGAACGCCCAGGGCACCAAGGACAGTATGGAAAACACCTGCTTGATCTTCGTTCCCTCCGGCGCGAAGGCCGGGGCCATGGAGGCCGCGCCGCCCTCATGCCCCATCGCCGCCGCCGCGAAGCACACCGTGACGCTGGCCATGAGCCCCAGCGCCAGGGCCGCCTGGGTGCGTCCGGAGAGCCGCTTTCCCGCCATGCAGATCAGCCCGAACGCCGCCACCGCCCCCACGCACAGGAGCACCTCGCCCAGATACACGTCGTACCCCGCCACCCGGTAGTGAAAGCCCACCATCAGCGTATCGCCCAGCATATACCGGGCCAACACCGCCATGGCCGTGGCGTTGGCCCACACCAGGCCGATATAGGTCAAACACAGAAACCAGGCGCTCAAAAAACCGTGGTCGTCCCCGAAGGCCCGGCGGGCATAGGTAAACGCGCCGCCCCCGTCGGGCCAGCGGCGCATCATGTAGTGAAAGCTGGAGCCTATGAGGATCATGGCCGCCGCGCCGATCAGAAGCCCGATGGCTGTGCCCAGCGGCCCCGCGTTGGGCAAAAAGGTAGTGCCGGGCATCAGAAAAGACCCCCAGCCAACGCTGCACCCGAAGGCCAGCGCCCAGGCCGAAAGGCCCGTCAGGTAGGGGACGCGCCGTCTGTTCTCCTGTTCCCTGCTGTGTTCCATCTCGATATCCTTCCTTCGCAGGAGAAGCCCTATTTGCTCATCCGTTTTATTGTACCATTTCACGCGCCCCGGGTCAAGGTCAAAACCGGAAAAACGCGAAAAAAGGCCCCGCGTGCTCTGCGCAAACGGGGCCATGCGACACAGTGCCTTCTCTATGGCCTTCAAAAGATCGTCGTACTGCTCAAAGGCCTCTATGTCCGGGTTGTCCCGGGCGATCTTTTCCGTGGTGCGGAACAAAAATCCCGCCTTGCTCTCCCGGATCATACCTAGGTCATTGTAGCTGTCCCCGCAGGCGATGGTGTCAAACCCCATATTCTGTAGGCCCCGCACCGTGGTGAGCTTGCTCTGCTTTACCCTTATCCGGTAGTCCACGATCCTGCCCTTTTCGTCCGTCACCAGCGCGTTGCACATCAGCGTCGGCCACCCCAGCTTTTCCATAATGGGCCTGGCGAACTGGGTAAAGGTGTCGCTGATGATCAGCACCTGCGTCCGCTCCCTCAGATCGTCCAGAAATTCCCTGGCCCCCTCCATGGGCTCGATGCCCCCGATCACCCGCTGTATGTCCGGAAGGCCCAGTCCCTTTTCATTCAGTATCGCCATCCGGTACTTCATCAGCTTGTCGTAATCCGGCTCGTCCCTTGTGGTGCGAGACAGCTCCGGTATGCCCGCGGCCCTTGAAAAGGCGATCCATATCTCCGGGCACAGCACTCCCTCCAGATCCAGGCACACCATGTTCAGCTCGCTCATATGTCCCGCCCCCCGCTTTTCAAATATATTTGCTTTGTATTATACACTTCCAATTCAAAAATACGTGACACAGTACGTAAAATGTTGTATAATCCCATCGAGCGCATGAAAGGACGGTGACAGCATGGACTTCGGCAAACTGACGGAGTATCTCGATTCTTTGGTCAATATGGGCATACCCAGCGTGGATCTGATTGTTCGGAAAAACCACCGGCTTCTCTACCGCCACATGGCGGGATACAGGGACTACGAAAAGAAAGTGCCCCTCAGGGGCGACGAGGTGTACAGGCTCTACTCCTGCTCCAAGGTGTTCACCACCTGCGCGGTGATGCAGCTGGCGGAGGGAGGCCAGATCGGCCTTGACGACCCGGTGGCTGAGTACCTCCCCGCCTTCGCCCGCCTCACCGTCAAGGACGGCGACGCCGTGCGCCCGGCCCGGCGGCCCCTGCTGGTGCGGCACCTGATGAGCATGCAGAGCGGCCTGGACTACAACATGGACACCCCCGAGGTGAATCAGCTTCTAAAGGACACCCGGAATCAGGCGGGCACCCGGGCCCTCATGGAGGCCAAGGCCGCCGACCCCCTGTGCTTCGACCCCGGCGCCAGCTTCCAGTACAGCCTGAGCCACGACGTGCTGGCCGCCCTGGTGGAGGCGGTCACCGGCCAAAGGTTCTCTGAGTACCTCCGGGAGCACATCTGGTCCCCCCTGGACCTTACCACCGTCACCTTCTCCCCGGACGAGGCCCTTAAGGCCCGCTTCTGCGCCCAGTACCGCTACCACAAGGACGACGGCTCCTTCACTCCCCAGCCCATCGTACCCGACGACACCCCCAACTACGAATCCGGCGGCGGCGGCCTGTTTGGATGCGCCGAGGATTACAGCCTCTTCGTGGACGCCCTCTCCTGCGGCGGCAAAACGGCAGACGGCTTCTCCATACTCTCTCCCCAGATGATCCAGCTCTGGAGCGCCAACCAGCTCTGCCCCAAGGGCCGTGAGGTGTTCGACTCCTGGCGCCGGCTGGGCTATTCCTACGCCCTGGGCGTCCGAACCCGGGTGGACACCTCCGTGGGCGGCCTGGGCCCGGTGGGCGAATTCGGCTGGGACGGCGCGGCCTGCGCCTGGAACATGGTGGATCCCCACGGCCACGTGTCCGCCTTCTTCGCCATGCACGTGCTGGACTACTCCTTCCCCTTCGAGGTGGTGCACCCCACCATCCGGCACATGATCTACGAGGCCCTGGGCTGATCTTTGCGCAAAAAGGCGGCGGGCGAAATTGCCTGCCGCCTTGACTATGCTGTTTTACTCCGCCGCCGCTTCCGCCATGGCGATCAGATTGTCCACCGACACCCCGGGCAGTATGGATTCGTGGCTGGGCGACACCACGTAGTTTTCGCCGAACAGCCCGCGGAGCCTGCGCACCTCGTCCCGCACCTGTTGGGGCGTTCCAAAGGGTAAAAGGTGCTGGGTATCCACGCCGCCCACGAACACGATCTTCCCGTTGTATTTTCTCGACAGGGTCTCCGCGTCCATATTGGCCGCCAGCGCCTGTATGGGGTGCAGGGCGTCCACGCCCGCGTCGATGAGCCGGGGGATGATCCGCTCTATGGACCCGCAGGAGTGGAGCAGCACGTTCATGCCGTGCCGGTGGGCCTGGTCGGTAAACCGCGCGAAGTAGGGCATCACGAACCGATCGAACATCTCCGGGGAGATGAGCATGTCCCGCTGGCTGCCGAAATCGTTGCCGAAGAAGAACATGTCGATCTTGTCCGCCGCCTGGGCGAACAGCCTTTCGTTGATCCGGTAGTAAAAGTCCGCCACGTGCTCGGTCACGGCCTCCACCACGTCCGGGTCGGTGTACATCTTCACGAAATAGTTTTCCATCCCGAAGAAGTCGCACACCACGTGGAAAAAACAGCTCCAGGAGCCGGACAGCACCGCCTGCCCCCTGGCCCTGGTCTCCTCGATGGCCTTCAGCGTCCCCTCGAAGCTCACGTATTTCTCGTCCGGCCAGTCGAAGGCCTCCACCTCCGCCACGTCCTCGCACTCGGCGAACACGCCGGGCTGGCCCAGGCTTTTTCGCACCTGGCCCCCCAGCACGTCAAACATGGGCTTTTTGTCCGGATGGTTCCACAGGCCGTTGGCCTCTGGCATCACCCACCGGCAGGTGTCCCCCATCTTCAGTCCCATCTCGAAGTCGTTTTTTACCCCCAGCTGGGCAAAGAGGTCCTCCTTGCACAGATCGTTGGGATTCCCGTGCCAGAATCCGCAGTGCCCGCTCCTGTGAGCCAATATCTCCTTCAGCCTCGCCCGTCCGTCCATGCGCATCCCCCGCTTCCGTCTATGCTCTGATCTTTTCCGTATTATATCAAACCCGCCTGCCTTTTTCAACCCCTCCCGCAAAAAAGACCCCGTATATGGCCTTGACATTTCCCGCCCCCGGGGCTATACTTTCAACAACTACAGACCGCAGGGAGGCATGCATATGAGCGGCGAGAGAAAAGCCACCGTCACCCGCACCGTCGAGACCGGCATCA
>CADAGW010000173.1 GCA_902787475.1 uncultured Eubacteriales bacterium | reverse complement strand
AAGCCCATCATGAGCCTGTGCACCTCGTCCCCGTTCCCGGAGACCACGGCCCCGGTCATGGCGAAGAGCTCGTACACGCTCCAGGCAAAGGACACGCCGGAGCCCAGGGCCACCAATGTGTCCATGTTGGGCGCCCGGCGGAGGAGGGAGCGGAAGCCGCTGATAAAGAACTTTTTGTTGATGAGCATGATCACGAAGGACAGGATCAGCTGCGCCAGCCCCACCGCCACGTGGTTGCCCTCGAAAAAGCCGGGCAGGGGCCAGTGCCACATGGTGTGGCCCATGGAGAAGTACATAAGGGGCGCAAGGAGGCACAAAGAGGCGATGAGCCGCCGCTTGAGCTTTGGCGTCTCGGTGTCCTTCAGGCTCTCCTCCTCATCGGATAGGTCCGCGGTTTTCGCCGCCGCGCCCTTGGGGGACGCGCCGTAGCCCGCGTCCCTCACGGCCTTCACGATGGCCTCCGGCGCGGCGGTGCCCTCCACGCCCATGGAGTTGGTCAAAAGGCTCACCGAGCAGCTGGTGACGCCGGGCACCTGGCTGACTGCCTTTTCCACCCTGGCGCTGCAGGCCGCGCAGCTCATGCCGGTCACGTTGTATTGATCCATAGGGGAACCTCCCATCGAAAGCGGCGGTATCGGTATCGCCGCGGACATAGTATAACACATCGGTTAGATAGGATAAAGCAATGGATTGTTAAGCAAGATGGACAGCTGTCCAGTTTTTCCGACGGAGAGGTTGACAGGGGCGGCGCGGGTGTGATACTATGCACATATGCTCCCGCAAAGCGGGACGCTCATTTTACTTCCCGGAGGTATGAAGCGTGACGTTCTGGTATTTGCTCCTGGCCGCGGCGGCGCTGATCGCCCTGTCGGCCTGCGTATATGTGACGAGAAGGATCCACCGGTTCACCCCCATAAAGCGGCTGGGGGAGAGGCATGCCCTTTTGTCCTGGCTGGTGTCCCTGTGCCCCCTGGCGGCGCCGGCTCTTTTCTATATCATCAATGTATATTCCGCGGCCATCGTGCTGATGCACATGGCGCTGTTTTTGCTCATCAGCGACGGGGTCTGCCGGGTCATAGAGGCGGCCAAAAAGAAAAAGCTCCGGCGGGATCTGGCCGGAGTCATCGCCCTGGGGCTGGCGGCGGTTTATCTGGCGGCGGGCTGGTATCAGGCCCACCACGTGTGGGTCACCCGCTACGAATTTGAGACGGACAAGAGCCTGGGCGGAGACATCCGGGTGGTGGAGGTGGCGGACAGCCACCTGGGCATCACCCTGGACGGTGAGGATTTCGCCCGGGAGATGGAAAAGGTACGCTCCGCGAAGCCGGACGTGGTGGTCATCTGCGGGGACTTCGTGGACGACGACACGGAAAAGGAGGACATGCTCACGGCCTGCCGGGCCCTGGGCCAGCTGGACGCGCCATATGGGGTGTACTTTATATACGGCAACCACGACAAGGGGTACTTCCGCTACCGGAACTTCACATCCCGGGAGCTTCGTGACGCCCTGGCGGAAAACGGCGTGGTGATACTGGAGGACGAGACGGCGGACGTGGACGGCCGGTTCCTTCTCATCGGGCGGCAGGACCGCTCCACCCCGGACCGGGCGGACATGATGGCGCTGACGGAGGGGCTTGACCCGGAGAAATACCACATCGTACTGGACCATCAGCCCAACGACTACGCCGCCGAGGCGGAGGCCGATGTGGATCTGGTGCTCTCCGGCCACACCCACGGCGGGCACATATTCCCCGCCGGGCTCATCGGCCTGGCCATGGGGTCAAACGACCGGGTCTACGGCACGGAGGAGCGGGACGGCACCCGATTCGTTGTCACCTCGGGCATATCCGGCTGGGCCATACCCTTTAAGACCGGCACGTTCTCGGAGATCGTGGTGATCGACATCCGGGAAAGGGACTGATCAGGCCTTCCTCCTGGGCAGGCGGAGGAGAAGCGCCAGCCCCCACACGCCCACCAGGATGGACACGAAGGCCAGCACCGCGCCCGGCACGCCGCCCCGGGCGAAGCCGTATATGTCGTTGGTGTTGGGCCGCTGGCCCACGCCGTTTATGATCAGGTTCAGGCTGTACACCACTCCGTACAAAAGCATGGGCAGTACGGCATAAAAGGTATCCCGGAAGGGCACCGGCCCGTCCCGGTCCACCAGGCAGAACACCGCCGCGGAGGCAAGGGGCACCAGCAGGTGGAAAAACAGATTGAAGCCCGTGAACATGTATCGATAGCCGTACACCGGGCCCAGAAAGGCCATCACCACCGCGAAGGTGAGCATCACGGAGGTGGCGGCGGCGAAGTGCAGGCGGCGAAGGACAGCGGGCGCCGCCCAGGGCCCGTGCCAGGAGCGGATCAGCCACAGGGCGTATATGAGCGACGCGGCGCCTTCCAGCAGGTTTGAAAGCACGGTAAAGTATTTGAGGTTCCCCAGTCCCGAGGCCAGCAGAAACCCGCCGTCCTCGCTGACAAAAAAGGTGCGGCCCCACACGATGAACACGGTGAGGCATATCGCCAGGTGGCATAAAAGGGACGCGGCGCGGCGCTTCATATCCATCTCTCCTCGTATATCCGGCTCCGGCATTTACCGGGGCTGTTTTTGTCCGTTCAGCGGGGGCTTTTTGATATATCTTGGCGCGAACACGGCGAAGGCGACGACCAGAGACGCCGCCATCAGCCCGAACCCGGCCCGGTGCCCGCCCAGGGCCTGGGAGATCAGCCCGCCGCCCAGTATGCCGAACACCCGGGCCACGCCGAAGCCCACGATGGCCAGTATCATCTGCCCGCTGGCCTGCAGCTCGTCCGGCACGGTGGCGGTCATATACAGCGACATGCTCACGGTGATGACGATAAAGCCCCAGCCGTGGAGCACCTGGCTGATCAGCGCCACATATGCGTTGGGGGCCAGGAACAATACCACCCAGCGGATGAGCAGCGCCCCGCAGGCGATGAGCATCAGCTTTCCCGCGCCCAGCTTGTCGAAGAGCTTCTTGGAGTTCAGCAGGAAGGGGATCTCGCTGGTGGCGGAGATAAAGTAGCACACGCCCAATAGCGTGGTGGTGCCTCCGGGCAGCTCCGTGTAATACACCGGGAAGAAGCTGTAAAAATACCCCATGGTCATCTGTATGATCATAAGGAGGATGAGCAGCCCCGGCAGCTCCCGGTCCTGAAACAGTCCCGTGATGTTCATCTTCCGCCCGGTCTGGGCCTGGTGCCCGGCGGTCTGGGGCAGGGGCCATGTGGCCAGGAAGGTGAGGATCAGTAGGCCCGCCGTAAGATAGGGGGCCAGACGGATCCGCCCGCCGTCCAGTATGATCCCGAAGAGCACGTTCATCACCGCGAAGGCCAGGCAGCCGGTGAGCCTCAGGGGCCCAAAGGCCGCGCCGCGGCGGGACAGATCCTCAAGAACGATAGAGTCTCCCATGGGCTGTATGGACGTAAAGCACCCGGCAAACAGGCATGTGGCGGCGAGAAGATAGCCCCACCTTCCCGACAGGGGGAACAGGGCGATGGCGATCACCGCCGAGAGGATCAGGCCCCGAAGCACCCGGTTGCGGCTGCGGGCCTTGTCGCCCCTCAGTCCCCAGAAGGGCTGGGTGAACATGGCCACCAGGGGCACCGCCGCCATCAGGGCGGTGAGCCAGGCCCCCTCTATGCCCCCGTCCTTGAAGTATTTGGAAATGTATCCCTGATGCACCGCGTTGGCGGTATAGTAGGCCATGTAGAACCAGGCGTACCGCCAGGGATAGTCCTTTTTCTGACCCAGCACGTCGACCTCCCCCTTCCCGCTTATTGTACCAGATCTATCCGGCGGGAATGGGAGCAGGCGTGTTAAATTTCATACCGCCCTTCCCCGGCGCATAGGTTCCAGGGGAGGGGATGGCATGAAAAAATGGCTGTGCGGGGCGTGCTGTATTCTGTTGGCCGGGGCGGCGGCGCTGACGCCCATGGCCCTCCGCGACCTGCCCTGGCGGGGCGACGGGGAGCAGGAAAGTGCCTATGCCGGCGCGGTGCGCCTGTGGGCCTGGCAGGGCCTTAGGGGCGGTGCGGGGTGGATAGACGACTGCGCCGCCCGGTTTCAGCGGGCGAATCCCGGGGTCTATATCCACGTGGACTGGAGATCCGAGGCGGAGATGAAGATGTGCGCCTCCGGGGAGATCGACCCGCCGGACGGGGCCCTGTTCCCTGGGGGCATGCTGGAGAGCGCGGAGGGCCTTGCGCCCATTTCGGGCCGGGAGGATACGTGGATCCCGCCCAGTCCCTATGCCCTTCCGGTGGCCATGAGCGGCTATCTCTGGTGCGGCGACGGCGGGGCGGCAAACCTGGTCTGCCCGCCGGACGACGACAGGCGGTGCTACTGCGCCGCCCTTCTGTGCGCCTGCGCCAGGCGGGGCGGCACGGGTGACAGGCGAAAGGCCGGGGAGGGCATGGATCTGGGCCTGTCCACGCCCCCGCCCCGGCAGGAGGAAAAGGAAAAGGTCAGCTTCGCCCTCTCCGCCCTTGCCAGGACAGAGGACGCGGCGGCCCTGCTCCATGCCCGCCGGGCGGAGGCGGCCATGCTCACCCGCCGGGACTGGGCCCGTATGCCATCTCGGCCTGACGCCCGGGCCGTGGGGGAACCCTTTACGGATCTTGTGGTCTGGTACGCCGCGCCCCAGGGCCCAAACCCCGGCCGCATGGACGCCGCCCGGGCCTTTGGATCGTTCCTGCTCACCGACGCCTGCCAGTCCCGCCTGACCGCCTGGGGCCTCGTCCCCACCGCCCGGGGCCTGTCCCTCTACGCCGCCGACCCTGCCATGGGCTCGCTGGAGCAGTCCCTCTCCTCCCCGGATCTCATCACCCCGCCGCCCTTCTTCACCGCCTGGCGAGGCACGGCCCAACGCCTCTGGGACCTCTGCCAGATTACGGGAGGCGATGGGGGACGGGGGAGGCGCTGAGGCCTGCGCGGCCTCAGACTCTGCGCCAACGGGGCCAGCCCCTTTGGAATCCCATCTTCGCCCTTCGGGCGGGACATAATGATCACGTCTTCCCACCCCTGTCATTGCGAGACGCGAAGCGGCGAAGCAATCCGTTCCCCACACAAAAAGAGCGAAGCGCACTGAACGCTCCGCTCTATATATATGGGTCATTCTTTGATCGTGATGGTATCTGCGTTAAAGGAGGGAAGAGTAATAGTTTGGCCGAGCACAGACTTATAAGAGTACAGTCCAGTGCATTGTCCATATATGCTAACCTGATCATCTTCAAGTATTCTGGGCGCTTTCTTTGGCCGCTTATATACCACATACACCACATTGTCGTAGTTGTCCTTTGTGGCTACACGCAGGTTGACGAGGGTATAAGTAGAATATTCGGATTCAAGCACCTGCAATACCTTACCAGTGAACTGGAAATACTGCCCTTTGTATTTTTCAGGGTCGCGAGAAACGGATTTGAAATCCAAATCATGGACCACTATGCCTGCACCAGAAGGAAATAATGCTTGTTGCGTTTCGATGTTAGCTATGCCATTTACGGATAGGCCTAGCGTTTTCTGACATTCCCTGACCGCAAGAACTGTATTAGCGTCATATTTTCCGCTGGGAGTGCCATCCAAATAATTCAATTCAATGAGTCGACGTTGAAGTTTTTTGACTTCTTCACCGGTTTTACCATATGATAGTATTGTATATACTATGTTTGTCTCAGGCGTCGGAGAAGGGGATACTGATGATTGTGATGTTTGCTTATCGGGCCGTGAATCCAAGTCAATGTTGAGCAGGCGAATCAGTTCCTCAATGTCGGAGGTATCAAGCAGATCGGA
>CADAGW010000172.1 GCA_902787475.1 uncultured Eubacteriales bacterium | reverse complement strand
GGCATGACGCACGGCCTCGAACTGGGTGGGACCAAAGTCGCACTGGAACATGATCTTGCCGTAGCCGGCGCGGTCGAAGGACACGTAGTCGAAGCCGCCTTCGTCGATCATATCCATAGCGGTGTTGATGTGGGAACCATCGGTGATGGTGTCATAGAACTCGATGGCGCCGGTCTTCATGGCGTCGGCCCAGGTGGTATCCTCAGCCTTCACGATGACGATCTTCTCGATAGAGGGCTTCTGGCCTTCGAAGTTGCCAGCGTAGTAGGGGTTGATCTCCAGGGTGGCCTGCAGGGAGCCCTTGTCGAAGGACACCAGGGTGTAGGGGCCAGCGGAGAGGCGGTTGTCGGAAGCGTAGCGGGCGGTCTCCACGTAGGAGCCGATGGTGTCGGCGGTGAACTCGCCGGTGAAGTAGCAGCCTTCGCCGTCATCCGCGATGCCCATCTCGGGGCCGAACCAGCTCTTCACGCTCATGGGATAGGTGGAGCCGTAGGTCATGTCGAAGAAGTAGGGCAGGTATTCCTGGGTGGGATCCTCTTCGTCAGCCTTCACGATGGTGATGGAGAAGGTCTTGTCGTCCAGGATGCGCAGGCCCTTCAGGGTCTCGGCTTCGCCGTTGTAGTAGGCGCGGCCGCCCAGCAGCTTGGTGTAGACGGTGCTCTTCACGCCCAGGTCGCTGGAAGCCTTGTTGGAGCAGAACAGGATCTCAGCCACGAAGTCCTGAACGGTGATGGGGGTGCCGTCGTTCCACAGCAGGCCATCCTTCAGGGTGGTGGTGTAGGTCTTGCTGCCGTCCTCGTTCTCGACGATCTCGTAGCTCTCCGCCACAGACTCGTTGATCACGAACTCGCCGCCGGGGTTGGTGGTGACGATGCTGTAGTCGTCGATCATCTGACGGATCAGAGCGTCGCTGGCGTTGTTGGTCCACAGAGCGCGGCCCCAGTCGCCAGAGATCTCGGTGGTGGAACCGTAGATCAGAGAGTTGGGATGAGTGGGCTCCTCGGCGAAGGCGAAGCTGGTGGCCAGCATGGCGATCGCGATGACGAGGACCAGGATACGGGACAGTTTCTTCACGGTATCTTCCTCCCTTAAATATTTTTCGAGTCCCGGCGGGGCAGTGAATCACAGCCGCGTCCAGTTGTCGAAATTCACATTATATTATAATTGGGATGGGCCCAAAATGCAAGAGTCAAACATTACGTATGCAAAAAAAATCTGTAAACTGGGATACATCTCACGGTGACATTCCACAATCCCCCATTGAAAAAGGGGGGATACGGCCCGCTTAACAAAAGACGCCGCGCCCCAAAGCGGGAAACGCGGCGAAAAAGCCAGGGATGATACCATATTATGGCATATATATACAGTCGTGCCCGGCGGCGGGAGATCAGAACACCCGGCGGGCCAGGGAGAAGGCGCTATTGTAGAATCCCACGGACAGGGAGGATATGATCACCTTGCCCGCGGTGGAGGAGGCGTGGATGAACAGCCCGTTTCCGATGTAGATGCCCACGTGGTCGTACTGGTCGCCGTCCCCCTTCACGGTGTCGAAAAACACCAGGTCGCCGGCCTTGAGGCTCTTGCGGCTCACCGCGTAGCCCGCGGATTCTCCCTGGCTGCGGGAGAGGCGCTTCAGCGTCACGCCGTACTGGGCGTAGCAGTAGTAGGTCAGCCCGGAGCAGTCGAAGGAGTTGGGGCCGGAGGAGGCCTTGGAGTAGGTCTTGCCCAGCTGCCGTTTGGCCAGGGCCACCACCTTCTGGGCGGAGGTTCGCGTGGAGGAGACGCCGGCTTTCCTCAGAGATTTGGTGAGCACGTAGCCGGTGAGCTTGCCTGCCCGCACGCGGCAGAAGGAGCCCTTTTTGCCGATGACGTACACCAATTGCCCCTTGGACAGGGCCCGCACCCTGGAAGAGGAGGTTGAGGCGGAGGCGTAGAGGTACGCGCCGGTCTTGACGTAGGCCCGCTGTCCGCCGGAATGGGAGGAGGCGGGGGATTTGGACAGGTATTTGGCCGCCACGTAGGCGGTTTTGCCGTTATAGGATATCTTCGCCCAGCCGCCCGCGGCGGAGATCACCCGCACCCTGGCGCCCTGGGCCAGGGTGCCCAGCTTGGCGCCGGAGGCGGAGGCTGAGGCGCGCACGCTCAGGGAGGAGCAGGAGACATAGGCCGTGGAATCGGCCAGGGCGGCGGGGGCGGCGAGGGTCGCAAGCAGGACTGTGAGCAGGAACAGGGCAGTACATTTCTTCAGGTTCATGGGTATTCCTTTCTTTTGCGCGGCCAAAGGGCCGTAAGTCCTCTCATTATAGAGGCCACGGCCCTTCGGTGAAATGGGGCGGGTATGAATATTTGGGGAAGTTTTGACAAACGAAGGCACGGATATAATAATGAAGGGAATCCCCGTCACCGGCCGATGGACAGGCAGAACAAGGTCAGCGCCACCACAAAGAGCAGGTTCAGCGCCGTGAACCGCCACAGATATCCGCCCGCGCTGCCCGGATAGCGGCCCGTAAACTCCCGGAAGGTGATCAGGCTGGCCAGTGAGGCGATGAGGGTGCCCGCGCCGCCGATGTTGACCCCGGTGAGCAGGGAGGCGTAGCTGTCCGTGAACTGGGACAGGAGGATGGCCGAGGGGACGTTTGAGATCACCTGGCAGGAAAACACCGTGGTAAGCAGGGTGTTCTTTTCAAGGAGCCCGGCGAAGAAATGGCGCACCGGCTCCAGGCGGCCCATGTTCCCGGCGAAGAGGAAAAAGCACACGAAGGTGGCGAGAAGGCCGTAGTCTACCATCGTCAGCGCCTTTTTGTCCATGACAAACAGCCCGACCACCACCGCCGAGAGGACCAGAAGGGGCGGCAGTACCCGAAACACCATGAGTATGGTCAGGAAAAAGAGGAAAAGGTATATGGACGTCCTGACTGGCGGCAGCCTGTTTGAGCCCTCCTTGACGCTGACCCGCAGGCTGTGCCGGGGCACCAGCAGGCAGCACAGGCTCACCATGGCCACGGCCACGAAAAAGGGCGGGGCCATGATGGACATAAACTCCCCGGTGGGGATCTGGTAGTGGGCGTAGAGGTACAGGTTCTGGGGGTTTCCAAAGGGCGTCAGCATGCCGCCCAGGTTGGCCGCGATGTTTTGCAATATAAACACCACCGCCACCTCCCATTTCCGCCCGGCGGTGGAGAACACGTAGTACCCCAGGGGCAGGAAGGTGATCAGCGCCATGTCGTTGGCGATGAGCATGGAGCCAATGAAGGTGATGTATATCAGCGTCAGCGCCGCCAGCCGGGCGTCTCCGGTCCAGCGGATGATGCGGGCCGCCAGTATGGAGAAAAAGTGGATGTTCTTAAGGGCGCACACCACCGCCAACGTGCCGAACAGGCAGCACAGGGTCTTGACGTCGAAATAGCCAAGGTATTCCCTGTCCGGCGGCACCAAAAGGGTGGACACCGCCGCCGCCAGAAGGGCGATGGCCAGCACGGCGTTTTTGCGGAGAAAGGCAAAAAATCGGGAAAGGGACAAAGACATGAACACAGACTCCTCGCTGGAAGATGGATAAAGGCACAAAGCATGGACCGCCTCCCGCAAAGGTTCCGGGAGACAGCCCATGCGCTTTGGGTCAGCGGGTCAGCGGCACAGCCACACCGCCGCGTCATGGGGGGCCAGGCGGACACACAGGGGGCCGGAGGACTCCCTGCCGCTCCACAGCTCCAGGGCGGTCTCAAAGGGAGCCTCTGTCTCCAGGGCGATTTCCCGCTCCTCGTCCGACAGGTTGAAGGCCGCGGCGTAGAAGCCCCTGCCGTCTTTTCTGGGGGCGATCCACAGGCTCTCCTCATCGGTGGTGCGGGTGGGATGGCCGCACCAGGACTCCTTCTCGATGGCGAGAAGCTCTCCGTTGGTCAGAAGCGACAGGGTGAATCCGTCATTTTTCGGAAGATCCGCGCCCACCATCAGGGGCGAGCGCATCATGCACCAAAGGGTCATCATGCACCTCTGCTCCTCCGGCGTAAAGCCCGTCCAGCCCTTGCCGGGCTCGTTGGGCTGGCCGTAGCACTGCCTGAGGGCGCCCAGGGGCAGCATGTCCGCGTCGGGCCAGTGGCCGGGGCCGGCGTGGATGCACCACTTCTCCGCCCGCTCGAACATGGCCTTGAGGGGCTCCCATTTGTCCCAGAAATCGTCGGTGATGCGCCACATGTTGGCCCATGTTTTGAGGTGCTCCGCCCGCTCCACCGGCGCGGGGCCGGGGGACAGGCTCAATACCATCTCCCGCCCGCACCCGGCGCAGGCCTGGGAGATGATCTCGATCTCCCGTTCGCACCGGGGATACTCCCGCGCGATGTCGTCGCACTTCACAAAGTCCACACCCCACTGGGCATAGAGCCGGAAGATGCTGTCGTAATAGGCCCGGGCGGCCTCTGTCTCGGCCCTCAGGCCGTACATGTCCGGGTTCCAGGCGCAAATGGAATTGGGATCGGCGGCCATGCCGCAGGTGAAGGCACTGCCCTCTATGGGCATATTGGCGTGGGCCGCCGCCCGGGGCAGGCCCCGCATGATGTGTATGCCGAACTTAAGGCCCAGGGAGTGTACATACTGGGCCAGGGGCGCGAAGCCTTGGCCGTCCACGGCGCTGGGGAACCGGTTGACAGCAGGGGTGAGCCTGCCGTATTCGTCCATGGTCATCCTGGCGAAGGGCACGTAGTCGTGGGTCTGGGCCGTGGGCTGGGCCCACTGTATGTCCACCACCACGTATTCCCAGCCGAAGGGCTTCAGCTTTTCGGCCATGTACTCGGCGTTCTTGCGCACGGTGTCCTCTGTGACGGCCGCGCCCCAGCAGTCCCAGCTGTTCCAGCCCATGGGGGGATATTGAGCGATCATAATTGCCTCCTTTTGCCCGTATATGAGCGGGCTGTATCATTTCATGTGCACGTCCATTTGGGGGAAGGGGATCTCGATCCCCGCCCGGTCCAGCGCCTTTTTGCCCTCCTCGATGAGGAAGAAGTTGACGTCCCAGTAGTCAGACGACTTTACGTGAAGCCGGATGGTGAAAT
>CADAGW010000171.1 GCA_902787475.1 uncultured Eubacteriales bacterium | reverse complement strand
TGATGGACTCGCCCTTCACCGCGAACTCCACCCGCTCCACGTTCTCGCTGGCCACCTCGAAGGCGGTGTCGCCGGGGTCGTCCACCATCACGCCGTAGCCCCGGCTGGTGATATAGAAGGGTATGTTTTTGTAGGCCAGCTCGGAGCAGCTGCCTCCGTCCCCATTCCACATCTCCACCACCTGGCCGTTTTTCACAAACGGGGTGAACCGCTCGCCCAGGCCGTATACGCACTCGCCCACGGACAGGTCCAGCTGCTCGGTCATCCAGGTCTGGCCCGTGGCGGAATTGGTCATGTGCCCCAGGGCGCGGAAGCCGCTGCCGGTGAGAAGCCTGTCTCCCTCGTAAAACCGGAGGGACCACTCCCCGGGCCGGGTGGAAAGTCTTGCTTCCATATTGCCCGTCTTGAGGGCGATCTCTCCCTCCCGGCGGATCACCCTGGCCCCGCCGCCGGGGGCGTTGAGATGGTAGTGAGGCCCCCGGTCCGCCTGCCCCGCGAAGTGGACGGCGGTGACGCCTATGACCCCCTCCGCGGGGGAGAAGACGCGCACGTTCAGCGCCGGGCCCAGCGTGCCGCCCCGGTTTTCAATGTGGGACGCGGCGGCCAGCACGTCTATGGAATCCTGGGTTTCCGAAATGCGGTACGCCTCCACGGCGTAGAGGGGCTGTATGTCCTTCTGCATCAGCCAAAGGCCCCGTTTGAATTTCATGTGTTTTTCCTCCTGCCTGCGGTGTTGGTTTCGATTGATGTGATTATAGCATATTTTTGGACCGCGCGCATCCCTTTTTTCATATTCTTAGCCCAGGGGGCGGCTTTATCTTTTCGCGGCGTTGTGATACAATGGGCGCATCATAACGGGCGGAGGCATGGACATGGAGCGGGACGTGAGAATGAATGTTGAGGAGATTTCCGTTGCGGAGATTGGGAATGTGGGCATCGGGCAGGTGGAGGACGGGGACGCGGGCACGGGGGTGACGGTGTTTGTATGCCCGGAGGGCATGCGGGCGGGGCTGGACGTGCGGGGCGGCGGCCCGGCCAGCCGGGAAAGCCAGCTTTTGTCGCCCTTGGCGGCGGCCAGGAGCATACTCGCCGTGGTGCTGGCCGGGGGAAGCGCCTTCGGCCTGTCGGCGGCGGGAGGCGTGATGCGGTGTCTGGAGGAGAGGGGCATAGGGTATGACGTGGGCGTGACCCGGGTGCCGCTGGTGGCCCAGTCGGACCTGTTCGACCTGACGGTGGGGGATATGCGGGTCCGCCCGGACGAGGAGATGGGGTATCGGGCGGCGGCGCTGGCCCTGGACGCGCCAAACTACCGGGACGGCAATTTCGGCGCGGGGTGCGGGGCCACGGTGGGAAAGATTTGCGGCATGGATACGTGCATGAAGACGGGCATGGGCAGCTTCGCCCTGCGGGTGGGAGAGCTCATGGTCGGAGCGGTGGTGGCATTAAACGCGTTGGGGGACGTGTATGACTGGGAGCGGGGTTGCCGGATCGCTGGCCTTCTCACGGAGGACAAAAGGGGGATGCGCAGTACCGGCGAATACATGCTGTGGCGGGTATCCCCGGCGGATAACAAGTTCGTGGGCAACACCACCCTGGGCGTGGTGCTCACCAACGCCCGTTTTGACAAATCCCAGCTGTGCAAGATCGCGGGCATGGCCCAGGACGGCTTCGCCCGGGCCATACGCCCCGTGCATACCTCCGCCGACGGGGACAGCATATACGCCCTGTCGGTGGGAGAGGTGGAAGCGGATCAGGACCTGGTGGGCTCGCTGTGCGCCGACGCCGCCGCCCGGGCGGTGATACGGGCAGTGGAGAATGCGGAAGGCGCCTTCGGCCATCCCGCGGCGAGAGACCTCAAATGATCCTGGCCGTATTGCCGCTATAAAAACACGCCGCATACCGGATCACACATCGGTATGCGGCGTGTTTTTTGAATGTTTTTGGTCAGTACAGCTCCAGAGCGGAGGTGGGGATGTAGCCCTCCGCGCCCTGGTACATCACGTATATATATCCGTTGCTGGTGGTGGAGTAGCTTTCCAGCACTGTGCCGTAGGGCACGGTGTACAGCCGGGCGCTGGAGGAGGGCTGGGCGTACATGGCCGCGCCGCCGCTCTGCCGCACCCGGACCAGCGTGCCGCCGGAATAGGTGATGACCTGGCCGTAGGGCTGGGAGGGCTGGCCGTAGGAGGAGCCGGAGGAGAGGGCATAGCTTTCCACCCAGCCCCGGGAGGGGTATCCGTCCCGGTCGATGTAGTCGACGAAGGAAAAGTCTCCCTCCTGCCTGAGCAGGGTCACGCCGGAGCCCGAGGCCAGGTTCCCGTGCGGGGTGTATTCGTATCCCGGCCCGGCGTACACGGCGGCCGCCTGCTGAAGGGTGGCGGGCACGTTCCAGTGGTCGGCCCAGGGGATGTCCCCGTGGACGGTCATGCGCTTGAGCCCCGTATATCCCCGCTCCGGCATGCCGTTTCGCATAAACTCCACCAGCACCCAGGTCACGCCGCTGCCGGATTCGTATTCGATGGCCGTGAGTGCCGTCCTCTCGGACATCTCGCACAGCGGGGCGTAGTCCACGGTGGGCCCGGTGCGGAAAAACAAAAGCTGATTGGGCGTGGCGGACACCGCCGCCAGGGCGGCGAGGGGGACAAGGCACATAAGAAGGCAGGCCATGAGGCAGGCGGCGCGGCGTTTCACGGGATCATCTCCTTTATTGTTCTGCCATATTGTTCTGCCATATGGACGAAAACGGCGGGGGAAAGGTTGCCTTTCGGGCCCCTCCTCCGCCGCGGGATGATCTTTTTACAGCGCCGCAGTCACCTTTTCCTCGTCCGACACGATCTCTTTTCCGCCGGGCAGGATCACCCGCTTCACCTGCCCCCGGGGGCCGGACACGGTGAGAGCCTGGCCCTGCTTCCACTCCACCGCCACATAGCCCATGGCCGTGGGCACGGTGCCGCGGGCCCAGGCGAAGTCTTCTACCCGGGGTCGGACGATGATCTCTTTGGCGCCCAGCAGGGCGGGCTTTACCCCCAGCACCATGGCGGAACATTCGTACAGGGGAGCGGAGCTCCACCCGTGGCACTCGCTCCTGGGGTCGTCCGGGTTTTCGCACCAGGTGGTGCAGTGCATTTTCAGCATCCACTGCCAGCCCTTGAACAGCCTGGGGGCGTACTGGTCGTACAGCCCGCACTTTTCCAGGGCCCGGAAGGTGTAGTAGTTAAACGAGAAGGACGCTTTGCCCACGGGGAAATCGGCGTTCAGGGCCGCCTCCATCACGTCCCGGGCTTTCTCGCCGGTGACGCACTCGCTCAGCACTGCCCACACGGCGGTATGCTCCGAATAGGCGGGAGAGCTTCCCGGCACGTCCACGAACAGGCCCTTCTCCTGGTCGAAGCAGTAGGCCATGGCCGCGGCGTTGGCGGCGTGGGACAGCACCCGGTATTCCTCCGACAGGGCCCCGCGCCGGGCCCACTGGGCCACCCGGGCGGCGGAGCGGCAGCCGGCGGAGTAGAGGAGGGTGCTGACGGTCAGGGGCTTGTCCTCGTCCCCGGCGGGCACGCCCCGCACCCAGCCGGGCACCCAGTCCACGAAGTTCCAATAGGGCGTGCGGCGGCACAGGCCCTCGTCGTTGAGGCTACGGCGGAAGAAGGTGAGGATCTTGTCCGCCACCGGCAGCATGGACAGGCCGAATTCCGTGTCGCCGGAATAGAATACATAGTCCTCCAGCATCAGTATCCAGAATATGCTGAACCCCGGTATCACCTGGGGCACGACGGAGGGATAGTGGGCCAGAAGCAGGCCGTCGGGCCGCTGGGACCGGGACAGGTCCACGATGGCCTTTTTTACCAGCCGCCTGTCTCCGGTCAGCCGCATCATCACCGCCGCCTCAATGGCGGAGTCCATGTCGTACTGGCACTGCT
Source organism: uncultured Eubacteriales bacterium (assembly GCA_902787475.1). Taxonomy (GTDB): domain Bacteria; phylum Bacillota; class Clostridia; order Christensenellales; family Aristaeellaceae; genus RUG13279. The sequence continues at coordinate 1,151 of CADAGW010000171.1, read as the reverse complement.
CGTAGTAGGGGCAGTCCACAAACGTCTCGTGGCTTGAGCACAGGAGGGTGTTTTTGGATACCGCCCACATGGCGTTTTTCTCTTCATCGGAGCACTCGAACTGCGCCTCGTCACAGAGGGGATAAAAGTAGGGCCGGTACAGCTGATCCTCGATCTTTGCCTCGGTGCCCTCCGGGAAGTCCAGCCGCACGAACCGGAACGCCTTGTACCAGAAGGGGGTGAAGGTCTGCTCCTCCCCGGTCAGGTACACCGTGTCATAGGCCCCCACGATCTCCCCGTTCGTGTCGTCCCGCATGCCCTTTGTGTATTTCTCGCCCTCCCGGCGCACGTAGCACTCGGCGTAGGTGATGGTCACCTTCCCGCCCTTTTCGCCCCGGAAGGCGAAGGTGGGGCAGGCGGTGGTGTATGCTCCCGCGTCCAGCTCCATAAACGAGCTCCCGCTCTTCACCAGTGTAAAGGGCTTTGCCGCCTCCGGCGCCAGGTTGGGGATGGAGCGGGGCTCCAGCACGTATTTGTCCGCCAGGCCATAGATATTAAAGCCCATGGTCTCCAGGTGGTTTTGGGCGTATACCCTGCAGCCCACGCTCCGCTTGTCGGCGGGAGAGCGTACCACCTCCACCGGCGGCATGGCCGGGTGGGTGTTCTGGGAGGGCACAAGCTCCGTGCCGTAGTCCGCCAGGCAGGTCCAGGTCTCGTCGGCCCAGAATTCTCTTTCGCCGTCCTTGTCCTTGACGGTCCCCTCCAGCCACAGGGCGGGCCGCTCGCCCCGTATGCCGGAGAAAAAGCCCGGGTCGGAGGGCCGCATGTGCATGACCCGCACATGGAACAGATTGTCCCCGTCCACAAGGTATTCCCGGGGGATGTCCGCGGTCTCGTATTTCCAGGTGTGGGTGTCGCTTATGCAGGGCCCCTGGCAGATATAGTGGCCGTTGACGGAGAGGATATACCTCGTGTCGGCGCTGACCCGCAGGGTGACGCGGGCGTCTGCGGCGCAATTGACGGCCTTGGAAAACTCATAGAAGGCGGGCCGGTCCAGTACGGCCTGCGGGGTGATCCAGGGATGGGCCATGGGATCCCTTCCTTTCTGCGGAAATGGCGGTCAGGGCAGAAGCCGGCGGGCGGACATGCGCAGGTAGTTGAGGCAGGGCCTG
>CADAGW010000170.1 GCA_902787475.1 uncultured Eubacteriales bacterium | reverse complement strand
GGCGAACCCAAGGTGATGAGCCTGCACCAGATGCTCTACCACTACGTGGAGCATCAAAAAGACGTGGTCACCCGCCGCACCCGCTTCGAGCTGGACAAGGCCCAGGCCCGGGCTCACATATTGGAGGGTCTGCTCATCGCCCTGGACAAGATCGACGCGGTGATCCACCTGATCCGCAGCAGCCAGACCGACTCCGAGGCCAAGCAGGGCCTGATGGATCAGTTCGGCCTGTCCGAAAAGCAGGCCCAGGCCATACTGGACATGCGCCTGCGCCGCCTGACCGGCTTGGAGCGGGACAAGATCCAGCAGGAATACGACGAGCTGCAGCAGGAGATCCACCGCCTGATGGCCATACTGGCCGACGAAAAGCTGCTGATGAACCTGATCAAGGAAGAGCTTCTGGACATCAAGGCCCGCTACGGCGACGAGCGCCGCACCGAGATCACCGCCATGGAGGGCGAGATCGACATGCTGGACCTGGTGCAGGAGGAGGACATGGTGATCACCATGACCCACCTGGGCTACGTCAAGCGCCTGCCCAAGGCCACCTATCGGGCCCAGCGGCGGGGCGGCAAGGGCGTCACCGGCGCCAGCGCCCGGGAAGAGGACTTCGTGGAGCACGTGTTCGTCACCTCCACCCACGACCCGATCATGTTCTTCACCAACCGGGGCCGGGTCTACCAGCTCATGTGCTACGAGATCCCCGAGGCCGGACGTACCGCCCGGGGCACGGCCATCGTCAACCTTCTGCAGCTGGACGGCGGCGAGAAGATCACCACCATGCTGCCCGTGCCCGACGGCCTGGGCGAGGCCCTCACCCTTGAAATGTGCACCCGCCGGGGCATCATCAAGCGCACCGAGCTGTCCGAGTTCACCAACCTGCGCAAGAGCGGCCTGATCGCCATCGTCCTCCGCGAGGACGACGAGCTCATCGCCGTGCGCCTCACCGACGGCCACCGGGAGATGCTGGTGGGCACCCGGGACGGCATGACCATCCGCTTCTCCGAGGACGACGTCAGGCCCATGGGCCGCGCCGCCATGGGCGTCAAGGCCATAGAGCTGGACCCCGACGACGAGGTAGTGGATATGGCCAGCGTGGAGGACAACGCCCAGGTGCTCTGCATCACGGAGCTGGGCTACGGCAAGCGCACAGACATATCCGAATACCGCCTCCAGACCCGGGGCGGCAAGGGCATCAAGGCCATGAACCTGACCGACAAGACGGGTCTCTTGGCGGCCCAGCTGCTGGTGCCCGAGGAAGAGGACATCATGCTCATGACCGACGACGGCACCCTGATCCGCATGCCCGTTTCCGGCATCTCCGTGCTGGGCCGGGCCACCCAGGGCGTGCGGCTGATGCGGGTGGAAAACGGGGCCCGCGTGGTCTGCGTGGCCAGGGCCGAGGCGGAGGATGAGGACGAGGGCGGGGACGCCCCGGAAGCGGATACCGCGGTCTCCGAAGCTCCCGCCGCCAGCGACCTGGACATGGACGCCCCCGAGGACTTCGTGGACAATCCCAACGACACCAGCCTTGACCGCCTGCTGGACCGGGCCGAGACCCCGGACGATGACGGCGGCGACATCTGACCGGCGCCCTCACATCCACATATTTTTCGGGAAGGACATATGTCCTTCCCGTTTTTACATTCCCGCCTTCAATTCATCGTTGCATTGCCGCCCTTGTCCGTATATAATGAACCCATACAGTACCATTGACGGAGGTTGTTTCATGGACAATTTCGCCTTCTATTCTCCCACCTATTTCGCCTTCGGCCATGGCGCGGAGGCCCAGGCCGGCTCCCTGGTGCGCCGCTTCGGCGGCAGCCGTGTGCTGATCCACTACGGCGGCGGCAGCGCCGTCCGCTCCGGCCTCATCGACCGGGTCAAGTCCTCCCTGGAAGCGTCGGGCATCCCGTACACTCTCCTGGGCGGCGTCAAGCCCAATCCCAGAAGCGGCCTGGTCTATGAGGGCATCGACCTGTGCCGCCGGGAGCGCGTCGACTTCGTGCTGGCCGTGGGCGGCGGCAGCGCCATCGACTCCGCCAAGGCCATCACCGCAGGCGCGGTGTATGACGGCGATTTCTGGGACTTCTACAGCGGCAAGCCCATCGAAAACGCCCTGCCCGTGGGCACCATACTCACCATCGCGGCGGCGGGCAGCGAGGGCAGTCCCGACTCGGTCATCACCCTGGAGGACGGCATGCTCAAGCGGGGCGCCACCGGCGACGCCATCCGGCCCCGGTTCAGCATCCTCAACCCCGCCCTCACCCAGACCCTGCCGCCCTACCAGACCGCCTGCGGCATCACCGACATCATGGCTCACCTCTACGAGCGCTACCTCACCAACACCCCCGACGTGGAGGTGACGGACCGGCTCATCGAGGCCCTCCTGCTCACCATGATCCACGAGGGCCCCCGGGTCATGGCCGATCCCGACAACTACCAGGCCCGCTCCAACATCATGTGGGCCGGCATGATGGCCCACAACAATTCCTGCGGCGTGGGCCGCACCCAGGACTGGAACAGCCACAACATAGAGCACGAGCTCTCCGCCAAATACGACTGCGCTCACGGAGCGGGCCTGGCCGTCACCCTGCCCGCCGTGTTCACCTATGTGATGGAGCACGACGTGATGCGCTTCGCCCAGGTTGCCGTCCGTGTCTGGGGCTGCCAGATGGACTTCGCCCACCCCGAGGTCACCGCCCGGGCGGGCATAGAGGCCCTCCGCGCCTTTCTCATCTCCCTGGGCATGCCCCGCAACTTAGCGGACCTGGGCGCCGACCCCGCCGACATCCCGGAGCTTGTGCGCGTCCTGTGCCGGGGCAACGGCCGAAACGGAGCCATCTCCGGCTTCGTCACCCTCACAGAAGAGGACTGCGCCAACATCTACCGCCTGATGGTGTGACAGGGCAGGTGTTCTGGATCACAGAATCAGAAATGGGATTGCTTTGCCGCCCTGACTGAATCGCAATGACAGGGAACAGACGTATGAACATGGCATGTGTCATTGCGAGGAGCGAAGCGACGAAGCAATTCGTCCCCTGATCCCCAGAGCATACAAAACCAAACAGTACCTGCCCCACAAAAAAGCGCCGGATCGCTCCGACGCTTTTTTCATGCCCAATCCTCAGTATTTCCCCACCCGCTTCACGGTCTCTATGATGTTCGTAAAGTCCTCAAAGCTCACGTCCGGGGGAATGGAGTGATCCGACGCGAATATATACCCTCCGTTCTCCTTGAGTATGGGCAGAAGCCTTTCGATCTCGGGCAGTATATAGTCCCTCTCCTGCCACCGGGCGGCGTTGAAGCCCCCGTGGAACACCAGCCTGTCGCCGAACTCCCTTTTGAGCTTTTCCGGCTCCATGCCGGCCTTCACCTCCAGGGGATTGAGGCCGTCCAGCCCCATATCCACCAGCTCCGGCACGAAGGGCATGATATCCCCGCAGGAGTGGAGCCGGGCCACGCATCCGTGCCGGTGGGCCCAGTCGATGGCCCTCTGGTGGAAGGGCTTGAGCAGCTCCCGGTACGTCCGCATGGAGAAAAACTGGGTGTTTTTGTACCCCATGTCGTCATACCAGTGCACCTCGTCGAAGGTGTAGCCCGCGTCCCACACCCGCTCCAGCAGCTTTATGGACACGTCCAGCTCCGTCTCAAACATATCCATGATCCACTCCGGCTCGTCCATCATGCCGATGAGCACGTTTTCCGTGCCCACCATATGGCTGTGGGTGATGTCGAAGCCGAACCACAGGCCGCCGGTGATCCACCGGCCCTCCTCCCGCCAGGTCTTATAGTTCTTTTTGAGCATGTCCCAGGGGATCCTGTCGTCGGTGGGCTGGATCCTTTCCTTCACCTTGTACCAGGCGTCGGAGGTGCTGATCTCGTAGTGCAGGTTTTCGGGCGTGGTGGTATTGTGCTTGAAGTTTTTCAGCGTCACCCCCCAGGGTGTGGTGCGCACGATGTAATTGTCCGTCTCCTCCACCACCCGCACCGGCAGTTGGGGCGAATTGTCCGTGCTGATATAGGCCGTCTTGTCCAGATCGAAATACTGGATGTAGTCCGGCGTGGTCATCCCCTCCGCCACCCATCTTTCGATGGTCTCCGTCCAGGGCGAATCCAATATGGGCACCCGGTCCGCGTCCCGGTGCTCATACATCCTCTTGAACCGCTCGTGGGAAGTCATATTCACGGCCATCTCTCCTTACGTCCGTCGTGGATCGTTCTGCTTTCCCCATTATATCCCAAAATGCTTCCGCTTTCAATCACCCCCGCACATTTTCTTTTTCCCGCCTACCGGCCTTTACATATGGGTGCTATCATACTCCAGGGAGATGATGGCATGAAGACGCGGGCCCTTGACATATACCCCTCCTTTCGCTGCCTGTGCGGGGCGTGCCCCGACACCTGCTGCGCCGGGTGGGACGTGGAGATCGACAAACAGACAAGGGAATACTACCTGCGCCTGGAGGGCCCCCTGGGTGAGCGGGCGGTGGGCGCCCTCCAAAAGGAGGACGGGGAGTGGAGCTTCCGCCTGGAGGGGGGCAGGTGCCCGTTTTTGATGGACGACGGCCTGTGTGAGCTTCAAAAGACCCTGGGCCCCGGCTCCGTCAGCCGCACCTGCCGCCTGTTTCCCCGCACCCTGGCGGATTTCGGCGCGGTGCGGGAGGTCAGCCTCTCCATCGCCTGCCCCGAGGCGGCCAGGCTCCTCCTCACCCACCCCGACCCCCTGCGCATGATCGAATGGGACACGGACGAGCCCATGGGCTATACCGACGCGGACGGGGACAGGTACTATCTGGCCCTTTCCCTGCGCCGCCGGCTGATCTCACTGGCCCAGGACAGGTCTCTGCCCTTCCCCGTCCGCCTTTCCCTGTGCGTCTGCCTGGCCCGGGAAGCCGCCGCCCGGGACCGGTCCGGCGGGGACGTGAGCGGGGTGCTCGCCCGCTGGGACGACCCCGCCTGTGTTCGCCTCGCCCTCCGCCTGGGCCCCTTCCGCCCGGGAAAGGCTCCTGGACGCCATAGACCATATGGAGCGGCTCACGGACCGGTGGGATGGACATCTGGCCCTGATCCGGGCCGGTTCCCCGGACGGGCGCTGGGACGCCCCGGAGTACGAATATGAAAATCTCCTGGTCTACTACCTCTTCCGCTACTTCATGGACTGCCTCTACGACGGCTTCTACCTGCCTGTGAAGCTGGCGGCGGTGAGCGTATACATGATCCGCTGCCTCTGGCAGGCCCAGCCCCGCTTTCCAGAGAGGCAGGAGCGACAAAACCTCATGCGCTTGTACAGCCGGGAGGTGGAAAACAGCCAGAACAACCTGGACGACCTTCTCTCCCTTCTCTGCCGCCCGCCCCTCTCCGACGGCAGGGCCCTCATATCCCTCATCCTTTCATAACCATATTACATATTCTTTTCCCCGCTCTGCTGGCGGCGGGGCGGGGGAGAGGGTATACTTCCTGTGCCTGAAACCATCCGGGCGCCCGGCGTCCGGTATTTCTTTTATCCATACCGCTTTGGGAGGAAGAGATCATGGAAGCCATACTCGTGTACGTACTGTTCTTTGCGGGCATCGCCCTGGTGGTCAAGGGCGGCGACGTGTTCGTGGACGCCGCCAGCTGGATCGCCCGGGCCATGAATATCCCCACCTTCATCATCGGGGCCACCATCGTGTCCGTCGCCACCACCATGCCGGAGATGCTGGTCTCCGCCATCGCCGCGGGCCAGGGCAAAACGGACATGGCCATAGGCAACGCCGTGGGATCCGTCACCGCCAACATCGGCCTGATCCTGGCGGTGGCCATGATCGCCATGCACATCGCCTTCCCCCGCAAACGGTTCCTGCCCCAGTCGGTGCTGATGATCGTCACCGCCGCCGTGCTGTATGTGGGGAGCCTGGCCGGGGCCCTGAGCCCCTGGGCCAGCACCGTGCTGGCGGTCATATTCGTGGGCTTTATGGCCTACAACGTATTCACCGCCAAAAAGGATATGAAGGGCGGCGACGAGCAAAGGGAAAAGCCCGAAAAGAAGGAATACATCAAAAACATCGTCCTCTTTGTGGTTGGCGCGGCGGCCATCGTGCTGGGCAGTCAGCTCATGGTCAACAACGGCAGCGAGATCGCCGCCCGCCTGGGTGTGCCGGACCGCATCATCGCCGTCACCCTCATCGCCGTGGGCACCTCCCTGCCGGAGCTGGTCACCACCATCACCTCCATCGTCAAAAAGGAATCCGGCCTGTCCGTGGGCAATATCATCGGGGCCAACATCATCGACATGTCCCTGGTGCTGCCCATCTGCTCCCTCGTCTCCGGGCGGCCCATCCCCGTGTCCGCCTCGGCCCTGCAGATGGACCTGCCCGTGTGCCTGGGCATCTCCTGCCTGGCCCTCGTCCCCATGATGATCCGCCAGAAGGGCTCCCGGCTCCTGGGCGTCCTGGTCCTGGCTTCCTACCTGGCCTACGTCATCGTGGTCATCTGACGCCATTCCGTTTTATATGATTGAAAAGGGGACGGATTGCTTCGTCGGTCTGTGACCTCCTCGCAATGACAGGAACGGGGATGTATATACCAGTAATGTCATTGCGAGGAACGAAGTGACGAAGCAATCCGTCCCTCCCCAAAAAACACAAGCGCCGGGGCTCATCGTCCCCGGCGC
>CADAGW010000169.1 GCA_902787475.1 uncultured Eubacteriales bacterium | reverse complement strand
TGGATATGCACAGCCAGCTTCATATGTCTTTCTCCTTTCCCTAAATAAATAAGCCGCCCGCAGGCCTCGGGCCCGCAAGCGGCGCTGTCTCTTGGGGCAGGTCAGTCTCCCCTGAACCGGTCCAGATCGTCCTCCTGCCCCTGTCCGGGCTTTACGAACCCGGTAAAGGCCTCGTTGTCCATCATGGCCAGTCTTTCCTTGAGCTGATCCCTGGGGATCACCGTGTTGGTTCCAAGGCACGCCCGGCACCGGGTCAAACAGTCCGGGCACACGCACCCCAGCTCGATCCCCTCCGACTGGATCATATACGTCCCGCATTCGGGACAGGCGCACCGCATGGCGCTTCATCTCCTTTTCCCCGCGACAGGGCGCATATAGTGCCTGCCGCGGCCTCTTTCGGCATAATCATACCATATGTGCCCATTTGGCACAAGCACGAAACACAAAACTTTCCAAATATACGCAAAGAATGCAAGAAACCATGCTATACTATACCGTACATTTTGAAAGGAGGATGCGGCTGTGAGCGATCCCTACACCACCCTGGGCGTCTCTTCGGCGTCCTCCGACGAAGAGATCCGCCAGGCCTACCGGGCCCTGGCCCGCCGCTGGCACCCGGACCGTTTCCCCGAAGGGCCGGAGCGGATGTGGGCGGAGCAGAAGATGATCGAGATCAACGTGGCCTACCGGGACGCCCTGCAGCACGTCGCCTCCGACGCCGCCGCTCCCGAGGACGCCCAGTTCGCCGACGTGCGCCGCCTCATCGAGATCGGCCAGCTGTCCGCCGCCCGCCAGGCCCTCATGCGCATCGCCGTGCGCACCGCCGAGTGGAACTACCTCTTCGGCGCGGTGCTCCTGCGGCTGGGAGAGCTGGAAAAGGCCGTGCTCTACTTCGGCATCGCCGCCCGCCAACGCCCCGAAAGCGCCCAATACCGCACCGCCTTCCGAAGCGCCGAGGCCATGCAGAACCAAAAGCGCTCCCCCATCTCCCGCATCGGCCACGCCATACGAAGCCGGCTCCGTGCCGCCAAATAGCCCTCCGCCCTTTCGCGGAGGCGTTTTTATTCTACCCTCAGCCAGGTCCTGTACTGTGCGCCAGTCTCCCCCAAATGGTAAAAGTCCCGAAGCGCCGCCCTTCCGGCCCGCCACACAATGCCCCTTTCCCCATCCGCCTGGGGCAGGGCATTCTCTATCTCCGACTTTTGAATCGGCTCCATGCGGTCAAGCTCCAATCCCGGATTGTCCGAGGCGTCCAGGCCCAGCAGCACCGGCCCGGCGTACACGCAGGTAAGGCCCCGGCAGTCCCCCTCGCCCCGCATGAATCTGGGCCCAAAATCCAGCTCCAGCTCCGCCGTCAGCTCCCCCTCGCCCAGCGGGAACACCGCGTACCCATCCTCCACCGCATATTCCCGGTTCCCCCGGCAGGCCCACTTCTCCGACCACATGGGGATCCGCAAAGCCAGTCTTTTCACCTTTTGGGAGCCCCGCGCCCGTATGCGTATGATCCCCGGCCCGGGATACCCGCTCTCGCACGCCACCTTTGCCCCCTCCGCTTCCGCCTCGAAGGCTTCATACATATGCACGCACAGCGTGTCTCCCCGGCATGTCAGCATCCACTCCCCCACCTCCGCCACGCCCCTGGGCGCGTTCACGGAGCAGCAGTTGAGCAGGGGCGACCCGGGCCGGCACTGGAACTGTATGGAATCGAAATTGGCCCGCTTTTCGCCGTCCATGGGGGTGTTGTATGTGGACCAGGCCCCCGTGGGCGAAAACGCCCCCAGCATGGCGTTAAAATGAGCCCTCTCCAAATGCTCCGCCAGCTCCATATCTCCCGTCAGGCGGAACAGCCGGATCGCCAAAGCGTCAAAGGCCACGGCGCAGCAGGTCTCGATATTCCCCTTTTTATACGGATCCCCCACCGCCTGCTCGTCTGTTGAAAAGGCCCCCGTGTTGTGCACGTCGGTCTTAAGTATGCTCTTTACGATCTGCCGGGCCACATACAGATCCCTCTCCTCCCCCGTGGCCGCGTACATCTCCAGTATCCCCATGATCACGTGCAGGCTTTCCCACCTGGGCTTGGGGCACTCATAAAACGCCCGCCCCGCCAAAGCGTTTTCGATGTAGTCCCCCGCCCCGGCGCTGCTCACGTCCGCCTCCGCTTCCCTGGCGAAGCGCAGATACTCGTCCTTCCCCGTCACCCGGTACAAAAGGACGAACCCATGAAGCACCGCCAGGTTCATTTCGCACCAGCCTATGCTGGACAGGGGCGGCTTTTCTCCGTAAAACTTCCTCATGAACAGAGCGGCGATCCTCTCCGCCGCGGATAACCCGCCTTGTCTGGCGTCCGGGAATAGGCCCCGGTCAGGCGGCACTCCCTGGAAAAGCACCCCAGATACCCGTCCTCATCCTGGCAGGAGATCATCTCCTCAATAAACCCTTCGATCTCCCTTTTGAGCCTCTCGTCCCCCGTCACCTTATACACATAATACGCCCCGGTGATGTGCTTTCCCGCGAACTCCCCCGACCAGGGCAGCAGGTCCCTGTACGGCTTTACGTCCCGGTCCCGGAACATGCCCAATATGGCCGGGTTCACCCGCCTCATGGGCATGAGCCACGCCTCGCATATGTTCCGGCACAGCTTTCCCGTCCAGCCCTTCATACTAAGGCTCGTCACGCCCTCGCTCTTGTGCGCGTCCTCCGCCCCCGTCACCATATACTTCATATCTCTCCCCGCCTTTCCTTTGCCCCCAGTATACCCGCCTTTCTTCCCCCTGTCAACGGTTGACACGCCGCCCTTCCTGTCATATAATACACTACACCCAGGCACCGATCCGCGTCCCCGCAGAGAGGAGAGAGGGCATGAGCCGCCACATCATCATAGCCGGAGTGCCCAGAGCCGGCAAGAGCACCATTTCCCGCATGCTGTCCAGGCAATACGGCTTCCAGCACATCAGCATGGACACCATCATCGCCGGGTTTGAGAGGTGTTTCCCCGAAACGGGCGTCAACACGTATCAGGGGCTGTCCTCCCTGGACACGCTGCGGGTCATCAGCGGCAAAATGGCCCCCTTCGTCCGGGCTATGCTGGACCATTCCGCATACGACCCATCCGAACCCGGCATGGTTCTGGATATGTATCAGCTTCTGCCGGAGGATTACCACCGGTATATCCGCGGGGCCGACTGCCAGATCGCCTATCTCATCACATCGGACGTCACCCCCGAGGAACGCTTCCTCATCCAGAAGCGGTATGACACGGAGAAGGACTATACCTTCGGACGTTCGGACGAAGAGCTTTTGGAGGGAGCGGAGTATATCGTCGAGCAGAGCCTGCTGATGAAGGCCCAATGCGAGGCCTATGCCATCCCATACTACGAAACCGCCCATGACAGGGAGCAGGCGTTTGAGCGCCTTTTGCGCGGCCTCCGCCTGCCATAAGGCCTTCCCCGAAAGGAGCAAAAAGCATGGAGCCCAACGAAAACCAGCGCCTTGACGAACTGGTGGAGGACCTTCTCTCCGGCCCGGTCTACGTGGCCGACCTCTTCCCCCGCTCTGTGCCGGAGGACCGCCTTTCCGCCTTTATGGCCGCCGAAGCCTATTTTCTCTCCGGAGAGCCCCTTCTTGGCCTGCGCCAAAAATGGGCCCATATCGCCATAAAGCTCAACTGCTTTCTCCCCCTCGTCCCCTGGCCGGATCCCTTTTCCCTCGCGCCGGGCGACCTTCTCTCCCGCGTCCTCCGGGGCGAGTTCACTGCCCTTCTCTCCCCCGACCCGCCGGCGTATCTCACCATCGGCGGGGACGACACCTATATATCTCTCTACACCTCCGACCCGGATGTCCTTTCCCTTTTCCGCGCCATGGCCCAGTCGGAGGGCCTGTTTTTCTGGCCCGCTTCATAACCTTCCTTTTTCTCATTCTTCATATTGACACGCCGCCCGCGCTGTGATACCATTCCCTTAGCAAACGATGGGAGGGGATTTCATGGCGCGTTTTGATTTTTCCTGCTGGACCTATTTTTCCATTCGGGATCTGTACCCCGGCTTCGCCCGGGACATGCGGGATCTGGGCTTCACCGTGCCCCTGACCCCGGTATTCCGTGACGGCGACGACCCCCAGGCGATGCTCCGCCTGCTGGACGAATTCCACTCTTACGGCATGCAGGTCTACGTATTTGACGACAGGGTGGTCTCCCCCCGCGCGGCCCATTTGGACGAGGCCGCCTATCGGGCCGCCTTCGCCAGGTCCCTTTCCCAGTTCGGCTCCCACCCGGCGGTCAGGGGATTTTACGTAGGCGACGAGCCGGACGCCCCCGAGGCCTCCACCTTCTTTTCCGCCGCCCGCATCCAAAAGGAAATGGCCCCGAACCTCACGCCGTTTTTGAACCTTTTGCCCTGGTTCGACTGGATCGGCGAGCGCATCGGCTCCCCCGCCTACGGCCCCTACCTGGACCGGGCGGTAAAGGAGGGCAATCTGTCCCTTCTGGCCTGGGACTGTTACGCCCAGATGTGGGAGGGCGACAGCGGCTACAACGACTATTTCCACAACCTGAAGGAAATGCGGGACGCCTCCCTCCGCCACGGCGTGCCCTTCATGAACACCGTTTTATCCTCCGGCCACTACGAATACGCCTGCCCCGACAAGGACGCCTTCCGCTGGCAGATCGCCACCTCCGCGGCCCTGGGCGCCAGGGCGGTATGCTACTTCTATATCTGCGAAACGCCCCACGAAAACTACCGCAACTTCCCCATCAACGCCTTCCGGGAGCGCACCGAGGCCTTCCAGTGGCTCTCCGAGGAAAACCGCTACTTCATGCGCCGGTTCGGGGAGATCATGCCCACCCTCACCATAGAAAAAAGCGAATTCACCGTCAAGGCCTACGGCGGGCTGGGTATGTTCAAAAAGGACGACACCCTCCTCTCCGCCTCGAATCAAAAGGACGTCAACATGCTCGTTTCCACCTTCCGGGGCGAGGACGGCCATACCTACCGGGCGGTGGTCAACCTGGACCGGAAGAAGAACATAGAGGCCCATCTGACCTTCGCCCCCGGCGTCACCGCCCAGCGGCGGCTCTTCGACGGCACCTGGCAGACCCTCACCGGCCCCATGGACGCGGTGGGCGCCCTGTCCCAGGACGGCGGCGTCCGCATGTGGATGGCCCCTGGCCAAATGGACCTGATCCGGGAGGCCTGACCCGCCCCCAAAGGAGGCAAATACCATGAGCCTGATATGGCGCGCCGTACTGTTTGTACTGGCCCTCTCTCTCCTTCTCTCCGGCGTCTTGTCTCCCGACCAGAGGGAGGATTTCGTCGTGGGCACAGACATATCTCCCTCGGACATCACGGACTTTTACTACACCTACGACGCCTCCACCGCCCAGCCTCACTATCAGAGATACCGCTTCTACGCCGAAAACGGCCGGCATTTCTTCTTCCACGAGACCCGGGACGGCGGCGGCTGGCCCCAGACCGAGGAGGACGTCACTTTCTCCGGCACCCTGGCCCTCACAGAGGATCAGTGGTCCGATTTCTATGCTCTCCTGCTGGACGGCACGGTGTCCCCCCGCCGGGAATCCCTTAGCGACGGCGACGCCGGCCCCTGGCTCTATCTCTACTGGACGGGCGACGGGGGCTCCATACAGGAATACGCCTTCCCGTCCTACGGTGCCCGCCTGGACTTTGAGGCGTACTGCGAGGATCTGGCCCAAACCGATGAACACGCGGAGGAACACACACCATGAAGCGATTCAAGATCTCCTGGCGCATGGGTCTGGAAGTGACCCTGAACCCGGACGAATACGCCCAAATGCTGGACATCATGACCCATGAGGGCCAGGCCGGCGACGAATTCTGGATCTTCATATCCGAGCCCTCCTCCTTTGGCTACGAGCCCCTGCCCGAGGTGGCCCGCAAGTGTGAGGCCTACAAGGCACCCGCCGCCGCGGCAAGGGCCCGGGGCCTCCGGGTGGGCATCAATCCCTGGCCCACCTTCGGCGCGGGGGAGAGCTATCAGGTGGTGCCCGGCCTGCCGGAGCTGCCCTTCCAGCCCATGGTGGGCATGGACGGCAGCGTATCCCGGCGCATCGCCTGCCCGGTGAGCCCTGAATTTCTCGAATACACCCGCCAGCGCTACAAGCTCTTCGCCCAGGCCGGGTGCGACTTCGTGTGGGTGGACGACGACTGCCGCCTGACCCATCTGGGCGGCGTGCCCTACCCTTGCTTCTGCCCCCGGTGCGTGAGCCGGTTCAAAAAAGGCGCGTTCGCGGACCGGGAGACCCTGGTCACCGCCCTCAACGCCCCCGAAAACACCTCCCTCCGCCGGGAATGGTCTGCCTACGGGGCCCAGCGTCTGGCCGAGTACTGCGCCGCCGTCCGCGCCGCCGTGGACGAGGTAGACCCCGCCATCGAGACGCCCTTTATGTCCGTGGGCTTCTCCCACACCACCTATTCCGGCAACTACATCGAGGCCTGCATGAAGGCCCTCAGGGCCGCCTCCGCCCGCCCGGGCCACGGCTTTTACTGGGACGAGACCCCCATGGGCATGTTCGATAAGGTCTATGAGATGTCCCGCCAGGTGGCCGTCATGCCCGCCTCCGTGCAAAACGATATCCAGTACGAGGAGGAGAGCTGCCCCGGCTCCTATTTGAACAAGACCGCCTCCACCCGCATGGTAGAAATGGCCCTGTCCATCTGGGGCGGGTGCACCGGCGTGGCCATGAACCACCTCTCCCACACCGGCGGCAAGACCCCCTTCGCCTACCTCCAATACGAATGTGACCTCATCCGCCAGAGCCGTCCCTTCTTCGACCGCTGTCTGACGTTTGTGGAAGGTCTCCCCCAGAGCGGATTGTGGGGGGCATACAGCCAGTGGGCCATGAGCGGCATGAAGGTGACGGATAAGGGCTGGTTCCACGAATCCGACCCCGCCTACAACGCCAGCCGCTTCGTCCGGGAATGGCCCACCTACGGCATCCCCGTCACCGCCGACCCCAAAGGAGCCTGGGGCACCCTTCTCCAGGGCCGCCTGCCGGACGTGTTCACAGATGACGAGCTCAAAGACATGCTCCAAAAACCCCTGATTCTCGACGGCATGGCCCTCTCCTGCCTCTGGGAGCGGGGCCTTGGCCCCCTCACGGGCCTTAAGATCGTCTCCGCCGACCCCTGCGGCAACGGCAGCCAGGAAAAGCTGGCCCCCTCACCCTACGCCGGTCCCTTCGCCGGCGCCGCCCGCAAGGGCATCAACGACCCGGCCTATATCCTGGAGCCCGTCTCTCAGCACGTGGAGCCCCTGGCCTATGTCACCCGGCCCTACGGCGTGCCGGACGGCCTGTGCGCCGCCCGGTGCCAAAACGTGGTGGTACTGGGCTTTAACCCCTACCAGTTTACCGGCACCCCGGGCCGCATGGCCATGACGCGCAATCTT
>CADAGW010000168.1:5162-10959 GCA_902787475.1 uncultured Eubacteriales bacterium | reverse complement strand
TGTCCACCGACAGCTCCCGCCAATGGATCTCCTTGCGCAGGCTGTCGATCACCGCCTGCTGGTCGTCCACGATCAGCACGTTCACTTGCCTTCCGCCTCCTTATCGCCGCTCCCGCCGTCCTCCGCCTTTATGGGCAGCACCAGCTCGCTCACCGCGCCGCCCTCGTTGTAAAACCGGAGCTCGGCCCTGTCGCCGTAGAGAAGCCTGCACCGGCGCAGTATGTTGCCGATGCCCACCGCCCGGCCGTCGTCGCCGAATCGGCCGCTGTTGACGCTTAAGAGCGCCTCCTCCGAATACCCCTGGCAGTTGTCCGATATGATCAGGTCAAGATACCGCCCCTCCTCGGTGGACAGTATGTCCGCCCGTACCGTCATGGCCAGAGGCGCGCCGCTCACCGCCGTGCGGGCGTATTTGACGCTGTTTTCCACAAAGGTCTGAACGCACAGTATGGGCACCGGCCACTCCCCGGCCTCCGGGGCGGCGTCTATGTCCAGGCGGATGTTCCGCCCGGCGGTCTGCTTCTGGAGGGAGACATAGTTCTGCACAAACTCCAGCTCCTCTGAAAGCCGCACCATCTGGTTTTCCCGGAAGAGATACCGAAGGTGATCCGACACCGCGTACACCATGGACTGTATGCCCTCCGTGTCGCCGTTTATGGCCAGGGCGTTGATGGTCTTAAGGCCGTTCAAGTAGAAATGGGGCCGCAGCTGCAGCTGGAGATACTGCATCTCCGCCTTCTGCCGCTCGATGATCTCCTCGTATATGGTCACCTTCTGGGACTCGATCTCCGACACCATCCGGGCCAGGGTCCGGTTCACGTTCTGCATCTCGGTGAACCGGGCGTCCAGTATGGGCACCTCGCTGATCTCCCCCCGCCGAAGCTGCTCCATGGCCTGGGTCAGCTGCCGGGTGGGCCGCAGAAACTCCTGCCGGAAGAACACATACAGCATCACCACCGCCACCACGGACACAAGGGTCAAAAGGAGCAGTCCCACCTGCCAGGCGTTTAAAAGGCTCCACAGATCCACCTTCACCGCCAGCGCGATCCACAATTGGGCCTGGGGGATCCGCCGGGCGTATATCCTGTATCCTCCGCTCTTTTCGGCGTAGGCCCCGGTTGCGCCGGAGAGCCTCTCCGCCAGGGACAGCCTTTCCGCCAATTCCCCGCCCCTGAGTGCCTCGCCCTCGTCGGTGATCACCGCCACCTGCCCGGGGCGGCGCAGGGTAGAGGCGATGCCGTCCGTGCCCTTTATGCAGTACATGCCGGATATGGCGGCGTTGTCCCGGCGGCAGGTGACCACCATGATGGTCTCCCCGTCCACCGTCAGCCGCTCCCAGATGCGCTGCCTTACGATGGACTGCACGTTTGGCCGTATGGCGCCCACCACCTGCCGGATCTGGTCGTTGGTCAGATACGAATCGTCCTTGGTGCGGTACCACACCTTGGACAGCCTGTCATAGAATATGGCGAAGCCGTGGATGTACTCCTCCAGAAACATCTTGCTGGTCATGGCTTCCCGCAGGTAATAGGCGTCCTCGTAGTTCCGGGTATAGCTCTGAAGCCCCGACAGGGCCAGAAAATCCCGGTTGGTGGCGTAGGTGTCGTATACGTGCCGCTCCAGCATGCTCATCTCGTCCGACACCCGCTCCACATATCCGGAGAGCGCCTCGGCCTCGGCCTTCTCCACCTCGTACTGGGTGTTGGATATCCAGTACAGGCTTATGATCAGCAGCAGCACCAAAAGGGCCGTATAGCCCACCGTCAATATCAGACCCATGGTCCGATTCATCGACAAAGCCCGCTTCTTCACGCCGAGGCCGCCTTTCCTGTGTGTTTCGCCGGGAGATCAGGTTTTCTTCGCCGTGCCCCGGAGGAAATAGGACGGGGTACAGCTCCAGGCGTGGCAGTAGCTGTTCACGATGGGGGAGCCGTAGGGCGATTCGTCGGGATTGTTGGGGTTGTACAGCTCAAAGAAGGTGTCGGCTCCCATGTCCACCATGCCGCCCCAGTAGGAAAGCATCACCTCATGGGCCTTATCGCCCATGCCCACGTGATACAGCGCGTCCACGTAGTGGTGCATCATGTAGGGGGACACCATGATGGCGGCGTCCGGCTCCTTTTCCACGTTCAGAAGGGCCCGCCCGGCGTCCTCCGCGGGCAGTACGTCCGCCAGGGCGAACCACACCTGGGACGCCCAGGACACCTGCCTGCCTTCGCCGCTTACAAACAGCCCCCTGCCTGCGTCGTACAGCTTTTCCACCGCCGCCCGCGAGCGGAGCTCGATCTTTGCGGAAAGCGCGTCATGGCCGTCCGTCTCGTTCAATATCTCCATCAGCCGCAGGGCGTCCTTGGCGCAGTAGATCCACACCGCCTGCCCCGCCGCCTGCTTGTTCAGCGTCAGGTTCCAGTCGATAAAGAAGGCGCTCTGATCCACCATGTCCGCCTTCAGCTCCGGCCCCTTGGCCTGCTCGCTGCGGGTGAGGGACTTGGCGCTGCCGTCCCGCACCAAGTGGGTGTCGGGGTCAAAATAGCTCTCTGACAGCTCCAACTGCCTCATCGCCACCGGCAGAAGCTCCCGCCCGGTGTCTTTGTCCCCGGTGTGCTCCACATAGTCCTTTAGCGTCGATATAAAGAACAGGGCGTAGTCCGCCATCCAGTTGTCGTCGCCCTCCAGCTTCGGCTCCGTAAACAGACAGGCGGTCAATTGCCCGTCGTCCCCCGCCGCGGCGGCGAAGAGGTAGAGGCACCGCTTCACCAGGTCGTCCCCGTGATAGGTGGCGTAGCTGGTCAGGGCCTGGAGCCGCAGATCCCCCAGCCACAGCCGCCTGTCCCGCTTGGGGCCGTCCTCAAAGAAATCCTGCATGCAGTTTCTGAGCGTCCGGGTGGCCACCCGGTCAATGGCCTCCTCCTCAGGCGTGCCGTGGAAGGGAGAAAGGGCCCTGTCGTCCGCGCTGGTAGCGGCGTCCACCCACGCGTCCTCCACCGTCAGCCGGTATTTCATGGACACCGCCAGCACCTCGATCCGCAGATACCGGAAGGCGTAGCGGCGGGGGAGGGAGATTTCGCGGGGCAGTACGTCCACGTGCACCTGCTCCTCCTGTACCCAGCCCCGGCTGATCCAGCCCGTATATCCCTCTATGGACTGGCCCAATTCCTTTTTCGATTCGCAGAATTTGAGGCGGAGCCATGCCGGGGCGTCCGGATGACTGCCGGTATAGCCCAGCTTCAGCGTCACGTGCCCCACCTGGTGGTTGCCAAAATCGAGGATGAGGCTCTCTCCCTCCATCATGGCCTCCGCGGGCAGGCCGCTTACGGGCCGCACCCGCTCCACCCGCAGGCGGGGCTTGAGGCTGTCCGCTTTTTTCAGATATTCCGCTCTCCGATCCATGGTATCTCCCTCCGCATACACATAAAACGTTTCCTTACAGGTATTATTATATCCCACCCGGTCGGGGAAAGTCAATGGCCGCGATGGCCGCGGAATAATCAAAACATATTGACGAGGGCCCCGGGAGATGGTACAATTTCATTGACAGCGCAGGCATATTCCGGGCGGAGCAGTTCCGCGGCCTCCGCCTGTTCCTGTTTTTGCCGGTGCCGCGCCGGCGGGAGGACATATGGCTTTTCATCCCGATTACCGGAATCTGGAGGCGGCGGCCTGCAACCGGGTGCCCTCCCGCCTGCCCCTCTACGAGCACCTGGTGGCCACATCCGTCATGGAGGACGTGCTTCACACCCGCTTTGACCATCTCTACGGCGCCGACAAGCCCGCCTTTTTCCGGGAATACTGCCGCTTTTTCCGGGAAACGGGCTACGACGCCGTGAGCTTTGAGGGCTGCATCACCTCCATACTCCCCGGCGGCGGCGCGCTGGGCAACCACGTAAAGGGCGTCATACAGACCCGGGAGGACTTTGAAGCCTACCCCTGGGACATACTGCCGGATCGGTTTTTTGAGACCTTCACGCCGGACTTTCAGGCCCTTCGCCACGCCCTGCCCGAGGGCATGAAGGCGGTGGGCGGCGTGGGCAACGGCGTGTTCGAGTGCGTGCAGGATCTGGTGGGCTACATGGATCTGTGCTACATGCGGGAGGACGACCCCGACCTCTACCGGGACCTTTTCAGCCGGGTGGGTGGCCTGATGCTGACCATATGGGAGCGGTTTTTGGCCGAATTTGGAGACATATACTGCGTGTGCCGCTTCGGGGACGATCTGGGCTTTAAGTCCACCACCCTCTTAAGCGCCCAGGACGTGCGGGAAATGATCGTGCCCCAATACAAGCGGGTCATAGACGCCGTGCACGCCGCCCACAAGCCCTTCCTCCTTCACTCCTGCGGCAACATATTCAACGTCATGGACGATTTGATCGCCGCGGGCATCGACGCCAAGCACTCAAATGAAGACCAGATCGCCCCCTTCGAAAAATACGGCGATGTCATCGGAAACTTCGGCGGCATCGACACCGACTGCGTCTGCTCCCTGCCCGAGGAGAAGATGGCCCCCTATATCGAAAACGTGGTGTCCCTTTGCCAGGGCCACGGGGGCTTCGCCTTCGGGTCCGGCAATTCCATACCCTACTACGTGCCCACGGATCAGTTTTTGCTCATGAACCGGATCATCCGCTCCTTCCGGAGCGAAGAATGACCGGGGGAGGCGGACATATGCGGCTTGATCCCCTTTTTACCGATCACATGGTACTTGAGGCCCATAAGCCCATCCGCATATTCGGCGCCGGATCGGGCCATGTGCGGGTGCGCATTGAGGGCGACACGGCGGAGGCCGACGCCCCGGGGCCCGACTGGTGCGTGACGCTCCCCGCCCGATCCCCCGGCGGGCCGTATGCAGTGGAGATCGATCTGAGCGGACAGAAGATCTCCCTTCAGGACGTGTACGTGGGGGATGTGTATCTCCTCGCCGGTCAGTCCAACATGCAGTTTAAGCTCTCCGAGTCCTCCTGTCCCCGCGATGCGTGGCGGGATCGGCCCCTCCTTCGGGCCTTTTCCCTTTCCCGCCCGGAGCCGGGGGAGCCCTTCACGCCCGAGGACGGCTGGCAGGTGTGCGCGCGGGACAACGCGGGCGGCATTTCCGCCATAGGCTATCACCTGGGTGAATTATGCGAAGGCGGCCGGGCCGTGGGCATCATACAGTGCTATCAGGGCGCGTCCATCATCGAAAGCTGGCTGCCCCAAAGCCTGGCGGATCAACCGGAATTCGCCGTTCCCATTGAGGACAAGCACATCGACCACACCTGGCCGGACTACGGGGTGTTTAACCGGAGCGGATACCTCTACGACCACATGTTCATGAAGCTCCCGCCCCTGTCCATCGGTGCGGTGGTGTGGTATCAGGGCGAGAGCGACACCACCCCGGCGGAGGCGAGGATATACGATAAGGAGCTTTCCGCCCTCATCGCCCGCTGGCGGGACGACCTTCACGACCCCTTCCTGCCCTTCGTCATCGTGCAGATCGCGGACTACGACCAGAGGAACGACGAGGGCTGGCGGGCCCTTCAGGCGGCCCAGAAAAAGGCTGCCGCCTCCATCCCCGGGGCGTACCTGGCGGTGAGCCGGGACGTGTGCGAATCAGACCGCATCCACCCGCCCACCAAACAGCGCCTTTCCCGCCGCATCGCGGATATCCTCAAAAGCCTCCGCGGCTGCCCATAATGCAAGCGCCGATCACGTGCCGAAACAGCCGTGACCGGCGCTTTTCTGTGCCCGGTTCATACGATCCCTTTAAACGATTGAAAGAAGTCACTGATCGCTTCGTCAGTCTGCGACCTCCCCGCAATGACAG
>CADAGW010000168.1:0-5146 GCA_902787475.1 uncultured Eubacteriales bacterium | reverse complement strand
GAAGCAATCCGTTCCCAGAAGTTCACGGATTCAGATGTGAAACTGCGTCAGTACCTTCCCATCTTTTCCAGCGGCAGATCCACAAATCCAGGCGCGTCCCGTCTGGCCGGCGCGTCCTCGCCCAGCACATATTCCCCGGCGATCAGCCCCGCCTCCTCCTCCGTGGCGTACACGGCGTTTTGGCTCACCTCGCTGTACCGGGCCACGTCGGGCCGTATGGCCCCCAGCCGCCCGTCCCGGTCTATGACGATGTTGTTTTTCACCGTGCTCCCCGCGGGATTGACGGGGAAATCCGAGTCGTCTGGCCGGCTGAAATCCACCGATATCCGGGCCAAAGCCGGGTACCTTGCCGCCCAGACGGCGCTTTGGTACGGCGCCTGACGAAGCCGCTTCCACATGCTCCCCGTCTCATAGCTCTTGACAGCCGCCTTGGCCCAGCCGTCGCCCACGAAGGCGTCCCGGCCCCGGTCGTCATACTTGATTCCGGTGCCGCAGTGGGCCACCAGGTTGTTTTCAATGCGGTTGTCCCGCCCGCCGCCGATCAGAAGGCCGTTCTTTTTGACGCCCACGATCAGGTTCCCATAAGCGGTCTGCCCGGAGAGCATGTCGTCAAAGTATATGCCGTCGGGCGTGAATTCTCCCTGGCCCACGTCGTAGAGGCAGTTATACCGCACCGCGCAGCCCTGATGGGTCCAGTCCTGCCCGGCATAGACGGCCCCGGCGTCGGAGGAGTGGAGCACCACGCGGTATATCACGTTATACTCCACCACATGGTCGTTGCCGGAATAGATCACCGCGGCGTGGGGAGAATTGAATATCTCGTTGTGGGAGCACACGTTTCCCACCCCCTCCAGCCGCACCGCCGGGTTGTAGGTCATATACACCTGGGCCCAGTCGTGGATCCGGTTGTTGTCCGCCCGGTTTTCCCCGGGGGTCAGGGTGCCTCTGTCTCCGCCGGAGAGGATGACGCCGCCCCGCCCGGTGCGGGATATTTCGCACTCCGACACCAGGTTCCGGTATCCCTTCACGGCCACGGCGTTCCCCATCACGCCGTATATGGTCAAAAGCCTGAGGGTGTTGCCGTTTCCGCTGACCGTCACCGCGTCGGCTCTCGTGCCCTTTATGGTGAACCCCTCAAACGTCACGTTCTCCACGTTTTCCGCCCGGATCACGCTTTGCTGGGATATGGTCATCTCGATCTTCGCGCCGTTCAGGGACCCCGGCGGGCAGAGATACAGTATCCCCCTGTCCCGGTCCAGATACCACTGCCCGGGCTCGCTCATCTCGTCTAGCACGTTGACAAAGCGGTACAGTCCGCCCTTTTTCGCCCCGTACCGGCTCACATATTTTGGGAAAAACGTCCGGTGCTCAAGGTCGAATCTCTCTATCGGCGAGGAGGAATCCGCCCAGTCGTGATAAAAATACCCATAGACCCATATGCCGTCATGGCTCTTCCAGCCCGCCGCCCGCCTGGCCGTCTCCCGGTCCATCAGGTATGTCCCGCCCCGGTGGTTCCGCCTTTCCTTCCAGTCCAGGTAGTAATTCTGCTCCGGGAACTCCCAGCAGTCGCCCACGTCCGCCACCGCGTCCAGCCGCAAAAACCCCTCCGCCGGATAGCTGGCCAGGCGCATCCTCTCCCCGTTTACAAACAGCTCGCAGTTTTCGCCCCGCGCGTGATCGTCATACTTATCCTCCGTCCCGAAGGCGCCTATGGGATATACCGGCCCCCAGTCCTCTTTCGTCAGAGCATAGCGGGTCAGGTCGATCATCACGGCGGTCTCCCGGGCCGGGCCGTGGAGCCGCTCCCGCACCGCCTCCGGCACGGGCACAAAGTCCTCCGCCCGCAGGGTGGTGCCGCCGGTCAATACCACCTCCCCGTCCCCGTAGGCCCGGTAGACGATGGGGCACAGGGGAGAGCCAGAGTCCTCCCCGGTGAGGCGTATGCCCCGGGTGGGATACTCCCCGGCGTGGACGCACACGGTGACGCCGCTTCTTTGGCCCTTTACCTGTCGCACCGCTTCCACGGCCCGCTCTATGGTGGCGAAGGGATGGGCGGCGGAGCCGTCCCCGTCGTCGCTGCCGCCCATGGCCACGTGAAAATCCCCCTCCACCACCTTATAGGGCTTTGGGTGATATACGCTCAGCCGATCCGTAAACACGGGCGATCCCTCCTAATTCTGGGTCCAGTTCCGGGCCTCCAGCAGCAGATGGAGCGCCAGCGCCTGGCCGTAGGGCTGGGCATTGATGCGGATGGAACGGTAATAGTCCCTGTCGGCACAAAGGCAGGTGCCCGCGGACACGCCGGTCAGTATCCCGTCCTTCCCGATCCTCTCCAGTATGGCGCTCACGCCGCGGATGCCCGCTGGGGCGTATTTTTCCCCGTCAATGAGCCCCAGCCGGCTGGCCTTGAGGAGCCCATAGGCAAATCCCGCCGTGGCGGAGGATTCGGGATAGGAATCCGGCTCGTCCACCAGCGTGTGCCACATGCCCTCCCCGTCCTGAAACCGGGCCAGGGCCTCCGCCTGTCGACCCAGGGCGGACACCAGCGTCATCCTGACCCCCTCAGGCAGGGGGGCCATCTCCAGGTATTCCACCAGCGCGCAGGTGAACCAGGCGTTGCCCCGGCCCCAAATAATCCGTCCGTAGTCGTCCATGCCGTCGAAGTTGAACCCGTGGTGGAGCAGACCGGTCCGCCTGTCGGTCAGATACTTCATGTGCACCCAGAACTGCCGTATGGTCTCCTGAAACATGCTTTCGTCCCCGGTGTGCAGGGCATACTTGGCCAGAAACAGCACCAGCATATACAGCGTATCGTCCCACAGCTGCATGTAGTTGTCCGAATCGATGGTCTTGTGCTGAAATCCCCCCTCCAGCGTGCGGGGGAGCTGGTGCATGGCGTAGTCCGCCCACTCCCTGAGCAGGGCGGCGTATTCCGCCCGGGGGCGCTTCTCCTGCATACAGGTCAGGGTCAAAAGAGGGCACATGCTGTTCACGTTTTTCTCCGGCAGGCCCCGCTTTATGTGCCCGTCAAACCAGTCCGTGAGGTATTCCCAGATCTTTTCGTTCCCCGTGGCCTCGTACATCCTGAACAGCCCAAACAGGGCCACCCCCTGAAACCAGTCCCAGTCCTCCATATAATGCTTCCCACCCCGGGCGGTGAACACGGACTGATCCCGGTTCTCCATGATTCCCCCCGCGATGGCGTAGAGCTTCTCTTCGATCTGCGCCATTGACGCTTCCGTCTTCATAGGCCCCTGCGTCCTTTCCCTTCGATTTCAAGGAAAGAGGCGGGCAAAAAGCCCGCCCCTCATATGGTCGACCCTTCGATTATTCGGCGGCGGCCAGATAGGCGTCGTAGTAATCGTTGTAGTAGCCCAGCAGCTCGTCATAGCCCAGATCCCGGATGGTCTGGAAGAACTCGGCCAGGTTCTCGTCGGTCATTTCCTTCTCGCCGGAAATGAAGGCCACGTAGTTCTCGTTCACATAGGCGTTGATGTCGGTGCGCAGCTCGGTGACCCGCTCCTGCACGTCGGCCTCGAAGAACACGATGTTGGGATAGGTGCTCACCAGGTAGGGCAGCACGTTCTCGTCCACCTTGTTGTTCCACTTGGTGGGATTGTAGGGCCTCTTGGCCTCGCCCCACATATCCACGTTCAGGCCCAGATAGCCGCCGATGATGCCCTGGATGCGGCGGTTCTGGTAGTCGCCGAAGCTGGTGTAGTCGCCGTCTTCAACTTCCTTGCAGCTGTAGACATAACGGCCCTCGTCGTTGGTGGTCACGGTGTAGCCGCTCTTCAGGCCGCACAGCCATTCGGTCTCCTCGGCGGAGGGGCCCCAGTGGCTCATGAGGTAGTTGTCATAGTCATACAGCCAGTCGACCCACTTCATCAGGCGCTCGACCTTGCTCTCGTCGCAGGTGGAGGAGATATTGAAGCTGGCGCAGTTGATGGCGTTGTAGCTGCGGGCGATGGCGGGGGTGTCGTTCCAGGGAGAGGTCAGCGGGATGGCCGCGGTCCACTCGTTGGGGTCGATGGCGTTGGAGGTGTTCTGGTCGAAGCCGGTCAGGTCCTCGGCCTTCTGAGCCGCGGTCTGGTTGCCGGCGTACTGGTCGTCGAACACATCGGCGGAGAAGTAGCCCTTGGCGATGTAGTCCTTCATGACCTTCATGAACTCGGGGAAGCGCTCTTCATCGGCGTAGATGAAGCAGGGCTGGCCGTCCACGTCGTCCAGCGCGATCTGGGTCAGATAGCCGGCGGAGTCGGTGATCCAGCCGAAGGCGTTGGCGATGAAGCGGGGCTGGTTGCCCAGGTCGCCGGTCAGCGGGACGATGGTCTTGCCTTCGTTCTCGGGCAGCTCTTCGCGGGCCTTGAACGCGGCCATGACCTCGGTGAACTCATCCAGGGTGGTGGGCATCGCGAGGCCCGCCTCGTCCAGCCAGCGCTGGTTGATGTAGAAGGTCATCAGGGAATCGTTGGCGTTCTGGACGACGCCCAGGCTGTAGATGTGGCCGTCGGGCGCGGTGATGAGGCTCTTGTACTCGGGATAGGCCTCGTAGATGCGGCTCAGGTTGGGCATGATCTCGGGGGTGATGTATTCATCCAGCGGGATCAGGTTGCCGTTGGTGACGCCCTGCTCGACCACCAGGCCGCTGCTCATAAAGAACTGATAGAACACGTCAACCATGTCGCCGGAGGCGAACATCGTGCTCTTGGTGGTGCCGGAGTCGTTGGACTGGGTCACTTCAAAGTCGATGCCGAAATAGTCGCGGCAGAAATCCCACCACCAGATGTCGGCGGCGTCGCCCTGGCTGGAGCGCTGATAAACGGCGATGGTGGCCTTGATGGTGTCTTTGACAGACTCTCCCTCATTAACTGTTTGTGACTTGGGTTGAGTCGTGATCGTCAGTGGCTCTGGCGTAGGCTCCGTCTCCCTGTTATCAAGCCAGTCCCAGTTAATGGGAGGCAGATCCCCATCCTTAAGCCAGTCCCAGTTAATGGGTGGCAGATCCCCGTCCTCCGCCCAGGCTGTGCCCGGCATGCCGCTGAACAGACAGATGATCAGACACCAGACAATGGTGAGTTTCTTGAATCCAATCATTCCACGACCTCCTGCTTTTCCTCGATGGCTTCCGCCTTATCCTTCGCGT
>CADAGW010000167.1 GCA_902787475.1 uncultured Eubacteriales bacterium | reverse complement strand
AAGGGAAGGATGTAGAATACCAATAGAAACAAGTACAGGCGGTGAGGGAAATGTTGAGGCAGCAGCGGGAAAAGCAGCAGAAGATAGACATAGTGATCATGGAGCAGATGGTGCCGGAGGATCACCTGCTCCGAAAAGCAGACAGAGTTGTGGATTTCAGCTTCATCTACGAGTTGTGCGCGCCGCTGTACTGCGCTGACAACGGACGTCCGGCCATCGATCCGGAAATCCTGTTTCGGAAGCGGAGGAACCCCTGTTGCCACAACCAGGATGCAAATCACGACTGAACCGGACAGCGGCCAGCAGAGCCGGGAGGGCAAGCCGGACGGCTTCCACTACAGCGAACACCGCACGGTGGACAGCAAATGCAGCGTCATCGTAAACGTCCATGTGGAACCTGCCAACATCAACGTCACGGCCTTCGCTATGCCCGCATGCTTGGGATCCAGAACATGCGGGAACAGTGCTTCCTGACCGCTGCGGTTCAGAACATCAAGAGGCTCGTCGCCTCGTTGTTGTTTGTACTCACCTGCAACAAACCCTGCATCCTTTCCTCAATGCAGGGTTTGTCAATGCTCTGGACGCTTTTGGATATACGGATTCCAAAGGCGTCCATTGCGAATTGAGGGCCTTGGAGCCCTCTGCGTCTTCCCTCGCCTCCCCCGTTCCCCTATGCCCAGGTAAGCTCTGCCAGCAACGGCAGGTGGTCGGAGGCCTGGGTGGGGTGGGTAAAGGTGCGGACGAGGCGGAAGTGGCGGGAGGCGAAGATATAGTCGATCTTCCGATCCGGGGCGTCGGAGGGGAAGGAGAAAAAGGGCTCGCCGGGGGCGGTGTTGGCGATGTGGGCACAGAGGCGGGCGATGCGCTTGTCGTCGGGCCGCATGTTGAGATCGCCCATAAAGAGGGCCGGGCCTGTTTCCTCGGACAGGATCCGCTCCGCCAGGTCGGTGGCGTTGTCAAGGTCGGTGTCGCTGAGGCCGAAGTGGGTACCGTATACCGCCACCGGCCGCCCGTCCAGCACCACTGGGCACCGGAAAATGATCCTATTCTCGCTGTATAGGGTGTCGGTCTGGGGCACCACCCAGTATTTCGTTTCGCCTATGGCAGGGCGGGACAAAAAGCCCACGCCGTAATCCCCGCCGTCGTAATCCATGGCCTTAAAAAAACGCCAGTCCATGCCCAGGTTCTCTCCCAACAGGCGGGCTTGCTCCTGAAACCCAGTGTCCCGGGTGCGCATGCGCACCTCGTTGAGCACGCATACGTCCGGTTTCAGACTGCGGATGACATTCTCGGAGCCGGACAGGTCCAGACGCCGGGCTATATCCCGACCAGACTGAATATTATAGGTCATGACCAGCATGGCGTTCCCTCCCTATAGATGTGTGTGTGCATATGCCCGCCTTCCATTGTATCCATACGGGCCGTTTTGTCAATGCCTGCGGCAAAAATCCTGTGAAATCCATTGACGGAACGGGGATAGAGGTGTATAATTTATATGAACAGGTTCATAAAAGAGGTGAGACCATGCCCAAGATCATTCCCCAGGTGCGGGAGAGGCTGATCGCCTCCGCCCGGGCCACGCTCCTTGAAAGGGGCTACGGCGCCCTGTCCGTGCGGGAGGCCGCCGCCGCCTGCCAGATCGCGGTGGGCACGTTTTACAACTACTTCAAGAGCAAAAACGAGCTGGCCGCGGCGGTGATGCTGGAGGACTGGGGCCGTTCCCTGAAGGGGGCGGATGAGGCCATAGAGGCGCTTTCTCCCGGGGATGACCGCTTCCGGCGGGGCATGGAGGAAATATACGACCGGATCGACGGCTTCGCCCGGGAGTACAGGCCCGCCTGGCGGGAATACGCCCAGAGCGACGGCCCGGCCATGGCCATATACGCCCATCACCCGGCCCTGCGGGGGCAGATCGCCCAGCGCATAGAGCGATTGTGCCAGGTGTGCGGGGAGGCGGAGCTGATCCCCTTTAGCGCGATCCTGGCCGAAATGGTACTGTCCGCCGTGACCCAGGAGGACATCTCCCGGGATCTATTCGTGTCCTTTCTCGCCCGCGCGCGAATGTAATATGCAAAGGAGATCGTATCCATGAGCAGCTTCAAGGACCTGAGGATCGTGGACAACTTCTACCAGACGTCCGCCTTCTTCCCCATGCCCACCCTCCTGGTGGGCACCCTTCCCGACGACGGCAAGACCACGCTGGGGCCCTACTCCCTGTGCCAGCCCTATTACATCGCGGGCAAGGAGTATTACGCCATGCTTTTGTGCTGCCGCAATTCCTCCAACACCGCCCAGAACATACTCAAGCGGAAAAAGTGCACCCTCAACTTCATCACCGACGACAGAAAGCTGTTTAAGGAAGCGGTGCGCATGGGCTTCCCCGGGGACACGCCCGAGGAGAAGATGAAAAACTGCCTCTTCACCCTGGAGGACGGGCTTCGCAAGCAGGCCGACCCCAAGGGAGAGTATCCCCAGGTGGTGAAGGAGTGCTATCAGGTGTTTGAGTGCACCTGGGTAGACACCCTGGACAACGCCCAGGACGACAAGCCGGGCTGCCTGGACGGATATCCGGAGCCGTATCACGACTTTAACGGCATCACCTCCAAGTTCGGGGCCCACTTTATCCTGCGGGTGGACAAGATCCTGATGAAGGAAAAGTATTACAACGCCATCGTGAACGGCGTGAGGGCCCGGGACTTCCCCCGGGTGCCGGTGGATTACGGATACCGGGACTCCAAGAATTTCTGGTACACCAAGTTCCGCCGGCCCATACCGGAGCTTCTGCCGGTGCGGGAGGGCAATCTGAGCAGCGTGCGCTACGCCGCGGATCGGATCGACCCCAACGTGAAGTTCACCGACGAGGCCTGTATGAAGCTGGTGAGGGTGCCCCGGATCTTTTTGCCCACCGCCCTCAAGGGCTGCGTGGCCTGGGCCAAGGAAAACGGGGTCACGCTGATCACGGCGGAGCATATGGACATCATAAACGACAAGCGGGCCAAGGAAAAAAACCGCTGACGGAAAAAAGGAGAGAGCAGATATGAAGGTAGTGCTGGCGGGCGCCTATGGCAAACTGGGAAGCGATATACTCAAAAAGCTGGTATCGGACGGATACGACGTGGTGGCGGCGGACATGATCGACAGGGACATACCGGGCCTTGACAACACGGCCTACGCCTTCCGCAAACTGGACGTGACCAAACCCGAGGCCCTCAAGGGCCTGTGCGACGGTGCGGACGCGGTGATCACCACCGTGGGCCTCACCTCCACCAGCGCCAAGGTGACCAATTACGAGATCGACTATCAGGGGAATCTCAATCTTCTCAACGAAGCCAAACGGGCCGGGGTCAAAAAGTTTGTGTACATCTCCGTGCTCAAGGCGGACAAGGCCCCCAAGGTGCCCATGCTCCACGCCAAGTATCTCTTCGAGCAGGAGCTGAAAAAAAGCGGCATCGACTACGTGATCCACCGCCCCACCGGGTATTTTTACGACATCGTGAAGGTGTTCAAGCCCATGATTGAGAAGGGCCAGGTGACCCTGCTGGGCAAAAAGCCGGTGCACGCCAACGTGATCGACACCCCGGACTTTGCCGAGTTCATCGTAAAGACCATGCCGGAGAAAAACGTGACCTATGATGTGGGCGGCAGGGAGACCTGGTCCTATGAGGATATCGCCAATATGTGCTTTAAGGCCGCGGGCAAGACGCCCGTAATCAAGCGGGCCCCTGCGTTCCTGTTCGATATCCTGGCGGCGCTGCCCAAGAACAAGAAAAACGGCAAGACCGCCATACTGCGCTTCTCCAAGTGGACCCTGACCGAGGAAATGGTGGGCTCCACCCACTACGGGGAGCACAGCTTCAAAAAGTATATCGAGGACAGCTTCCGCTAAGGCAAATCTGCTCAGGCAAAGGAGAGAGGAACATGGGTTGGGAATATATGTGGATCTTCTGTATCGTCAGCGCGGCGCTCTGCTCTGTGGGCTTTAAGCGCTTCGTGTATTTTCTGTCGGTGGGCTACGGGTTCGCCGTGGCGGGGCTGGGCATTGCCTATTTCGCAACGGCCCTGGCGGCCCCCTTCCCCTGGAACTTCGCCACCATACTCCAGTGCGGCCTGTTCATCGCCTACGGGGCCAGGCTGTCCGGGTTTTTACTGGCCCGGGAGATCAAAAACGCCAGCTACCGGAAGGTATTAAAGGAGGCCACCAAAGAGAACGAAAAGCCCATGCCGTTTTTTGTGAAGGTATGCATATGGCTGACGGTCAGCGTTCTCTACATCGCCCAGACCGCCCCCGTGTTCTTCCGGCTCTGCAACGGGGACGGGTACGACATGGGCCTGCCCCTTCTTGGCGCTGTGATCAGCATAGGCGGCTTGTGCCTTGAGACCATAAGCGACCGGCAGAAGACGGCCCAGAAGGCGGTGGAGCCCAACATGGTGGCCACGAAGCAGCTGTTCAAGCTGGTCAGGTGCCCCAACTACCTGGGCGAGGTGATATTCTGGACGGGCGTGCTGGTGGGGAGCCTCAATACGCTCACCGGCGCGGGCCAGTGGATCACGGCCATTGCCGGATATGTATGCATCGTGTTCATCATGTTCAACGGGGCCCAGCGGCTGGACCGGCGGCAGGAGAAGCGGTACGGAAAAATACCCGCCTATCGGGCCTACGCGGATCACACCCCCATCCTTCTGCCCTTCGTGCCCCTGTATCACATCGGGAAGTACAAGGAGGACTGAACCATGACTCTGCCCATGGCTTTGGTGGATTTCGTGCCGGTGGTGTTCTTCCTCCTGGCGGCGGTACGGCTTCAGCGGGATCTGTACAACAAGATGAGCAAGGGTGCCTTCGCCCTCTTCGCGGCGGGCACCATCGTGGTGTTCACGGCGGGGCTGTTCAAGGCGACCTGGAAGCTCCTCTACGCCCTGGGCCTGTGCGACTACGTGATGCTCAATCAGGCGTTTTTCCCCATGCAGACCACGGGCTTCGTGCTGGCGGCGGCGGGCATCGGGGCCCTGCTCACCCACCGGCAGGGCCGGGGCGCGGTATACGCCGCGGCGCCTGTGGTGTATGAGAGCAAGATGATATTCGTGACCATGATGGTGCTGGGCGTGACCATGCTGGACGGCGGGCTCATCGCCGTGGCGGCCAAACGGCGCTCCCGCACCGCTGCTGCGCTCTTCGCCCTGTCCATGGTGCTCACTTTGGGCATGGGATACCTGGCCACCAAGGATTTCGACCAGCCGTCCATGAACTGGATCGCCGAGTGCGTCAACGTGGCCGGCGAGGGCTGCTTCCTCCTGGCGGCGCAGCTCCTCCATAAGGGCGGCCTGGAGGCCCCGGACGCACTGGGGTAACGAGGGGAGGCGTGGGGAGGCGCTGAGAGGCTTCCAGCCTCTCAGACTCTCTGGCCAAAGGGACTTGTCCCTTTGGAATCCCTTCTTGCCGCCCTTCGGGCGGGGACACAATATAATACTGTTCTGCTTCTAAACGATTGATTGGGGTTACGGATTGCTTCGTCGGTCTAAAAGACCTCCTCGCAATGACAGGGAAGCCCTCGTTGTCATTGCGAGGAGCGAAGCGACGAAGCAATCCGTCCCCC
>CADAGW010000166.1 GCA_902787475.1 uncultured Eubacteriales bacterium | reverse complement strand
CGACCTGATCGAGTACGGCAAGGTGAAGCGGCCCCAGATGGGCGTGAACGTGAACTATTGGGAGAACGGCCCCGACGAGCCCACCAAGACTTG
The DNA here is from genome assembly GCA_902787475.1 of uncultured Eubacteriales bacterium. GTDB lineage: Bacteria > Bacillota > Clostridia > Christensenellales > Aristaeellaceae > RUG13279. The sequence continues at coordinate 5,097 of CADAGW010000166.1, read as the reverse complement.
GCCCCCCATCGGCGTGTATGTGACCGCCGTGACCGAAGGCTCTCCCGCCGAGGCGGCTGGCTTCCAGCAGTACGACTTCATCTACTCCGTGGACGGCGTGCGGGTCAAGAGCATGACCGAGCTGACCACCCAGCTGGATCAGCACGAGGCCGGCGACACCGTGGAGGTGGTCGTGGTTCGCTACGACGACATCAGCAAGGTGGGCAACAACAATAACTCCAACAACTACTACTGGGGCTTCGGCGGATTCGGCGGCTTCCAGCAGAGGAACGAAGGCTCCAACTTCCAGTTCGTCACGCTGAATGTGACCCTGCAGATCCTGGACTAAAAGACAACGCATGAAAAGGATGAGGCTCCGGTATGGGGCCTCATCCTTATTTTGGGGACGGGGGACGGATTGCTTCGTCGGCCTTTGGCCTCCTCGCAATGACACGGAGGGGGATGGTACTCCCTTCTCATATGTGCAAAGGTCAGATATACAAAGAGGATGAGGCCCTGATAGAAACCTCATCCTTTATGATTATACAATGGTGTCCCGCCCGAAGGGCGAAGAGGGGTTTCCAAAGGGACAAGTCCCTTTGGCGCGGGGGCTGCGGGCGCATAGCCCCCAGCGTTTCCCTTCATCTCTCACACTGGCGGGAGAGGGAGGGGCTGCTCCATCAGCTGGAGGCAGCGGGGGTAATCCTTGAGCAGGCCGGGCAGGTCATGGAGGGCGGGCAGCTCGGCGGTGGCCAGTATCCAGGGCATGGCCCGGCAGGCCAGGGCACGGTCCAGAAGCTCCGCGTCGGAGCAGCGCATATAAGGCCGGGCGGCGGCGCAGTAGCGCCAGGTATCGTTAAGGGCACGGCGGGTGAGTCGCACGCCCAGGCGGGAGAGACCCGACCGAAGGGCGTCCATACGCCTGATCACCTCGTCCCCAGGCTGGCCCTTGGGCTCGAAGGCGGAAAGAAGGGCGCTGAATGACAGAGCCTTCTCCGGCGCGGGCGTCTCCTGCCCCGCGGGCGCCCAGGGCGCGTCCTCCGGCAGGGGATAGACCCGGGTGAACCAGGCCCGATCCAACAGATCCGGCGACAGGGCCGTGCCCTCCGGGGCGTCCAGCGCCGTCAGGGCCAGCCGAAGGGCCGGGGACAGGGCCGAATCCACGCCGCCGTGCAGCACGTCCGGCGCGCCCACGTCGCCCAGATCCAGCATCTCACCCAGCATCTCCGCGGCGTCGGTGCGGTTGGCGTCGGCGATCATCAACAGGGAGGGGGTGAGCTCGTCGGAGGCGTCCAGCACGGACTTGACGTCCGGCCTGCGGATCACCGGCGTGGCCCCGGAGGCCCGGTCGCTGATCTCCTGGGCCAGGGTTGGCATGTGTCGGCGGGCCTGCACCTGGGCAAACCGCCCGGCGGCGGTCAGTCCCAGGGCGCCGGCCATCAGCCGCACGCGACTGCGGCACTCCGCGCCGGAGGGCCCGGACACGATCTGTATGCGGCCCAGGGCCAGGCACACCAGCATGTGCACCGCGTCGTCGTTGGACAGCTCCACGCCAGCCTTCTCAAAGCGGATCCGCAGGTCCGCCGCCATCTCCCCGGCGGACAGCTGTACCGTCTCCGGGGACGCGGACGGGGGCACCTGGCCAAACACCGCCTGCCGCAGAAGGCCCGCGGCCTGGGTATTCACCAGCATGTCGCACAGCTTTTCGTCCGCGTGGTCGCCCATGATCTTGTCGTAGGCGGCCCGGGCGGCCAGAGCCGCTTTCTCGGCGGACGCCGCCTGCGCCTGGGCGGTGGCGATCTCCCGGTTCAGGGCAGACCGTCGGGCGTCCAGCTGGGACAGCTCCTGGGCATGCTCCCTTTTCAGCTCCTCCAACAGGTCGGCCCGGATCTGCTCCCGGCCCCGGCGCAGCTGATCCATTTCGGAGAGCATTTTGAGCTTCTCCGCCTCCAGGTCGGTGAGCGTCTGGGCCGCCTGGCGCATGTCGTCGGTGTCCGGCTGGGTGCGCACCAGGTCAAGGGAGGCCGCCAGCTCGCTGTTTCGCAAAAGCTCTCTCACCAGGCCGGGCCGGGCGTTGGGCTCGTTCCAGGCCTCCTTAAAGGCCCGCACCGCCTCCTCCACGGGGGATACGGCGGGCTGGGCGGCGGCCCGGGCGGGCACGGGATGGCCCAATTGATCCATGCGGGACTGACGCCACTGGTCGTCCACCACGTCCCGTATGCTGGCCCCCCGCTTGGGGTTGATGCCGCTCTGCATCACCAGGGACTGCTCCCGGGGGCTCATGCGGGCGGTGACCACCCGGGCCTGGGGGAAGTGGGTCTTCTGGATCCAGGCGGGCGGCTCGGCCCGATTGGCCGGGGCGGGCTCCTGAGCAGGCGCGGCCTCAGGCACAGGGGCGCTGGGGGCGGCCTCGGGCACCGGCTCCGGCGCGGGGGCAGGGGCCGCGGGTTCGGGCGTCGCTTCCGGCGCGGCAGGGACGGCAGCAGGGACGGCGGCAGGCGCGGCGGGCTGTACCGGCCCGGCGGACACCGCGGGCACGACGGGCGCGGCAGGAACTACGGCAGGGACAGAGGGCGCTTCGGGCCGCACGGGGCGGCGATGGTCGCTATCCCGCACTCCCAGGGCGTCCAGCCGCATCAGGAAGGTGCGCTCTCCCGCCGGGGTGTCCACGGTAATGCGGCGGGTCCGCTCGGGTTGGGCCACGTCGGGATCCGCGGGCACGTGAGCGGTGATGTGGGCCCGGTCCTCGGCATAGCCCTCCCACTCGTAGGGCCCGTCCAGCGTCTCGCCGTTTTGAAGCATCACGTACTTGGTGCCGGGGCGGGCAAAGTCCTGCCCCTCGCACACCTGGCCCATAAAGGTATCGTTCAGGCGCACGATCACGTCGGAATAGACGATATAGGCGTTGTGGTCGTCCCTTTGGTAGTTTTTGTTGGGACGGATCTTGTCGTTTTCGCCCTGATGCCGTCTTAAGTCGATCAGGCAGTACTGCCCCAGGGAGCGCATGCGGCTTTTGAAATGGCTCAGTTCGTTTTTGTCCGGTACGATGCGGATGAATCCATCCTCCAGATAGGTCTGCGCGGCATCCTCCACGAGCACAAACTCGGCTCCGTCCTCCACCATCAGCGGCCGGACCCGGAAGTATCCCTTCGTCGGATTGTCTTCTTGCAGAAAGCCCAATATCAGCTTTCCGGGCAGGTTCATTTTGCTGCCTCCTTTATACATCGATTCGCTTTATTTTCGTCTTTACTTCACCGTCATATTACAATTATAAACAAAAATAAACTTTTGTCAATACCGCTTTTTCACTTTATGAACAAAAAAGCGCAAAAAGAGCGCAGAAATGGAAAAAATGCGGCGGTTCCGGTGAAAAATCAGACTTTGGAGCAATTTACCCTTTCAATGGAGAGAAAACTGTGGTATAATGAGAAATGGTATGGAAGGCTTCATTCGCGCTTCCATGGCGGGATATACGAATCAAAAACCGGTCCGGCGGGCCGGGATGGGAGGAAGATCGTATGGCGAACAAATCGGACGCGGTATTGTCCCAGTTTACCCAGCAGGTGGAGGAGGAAGCGGTAGATACCTCCAGGAAGATCAAGGTCGGCATCATCGGCACCGGCTGGATCGCCGAGAGCCACATCCTGTGCTACAAGAACATGCCCGACGTGGAGGTCGTGGCCGCGGCGGATCTGATTCCCGGCAAGGCCGAGGCGTTTATGAAAAAGTTCGGCGTGGACGGCGTCAGGTTCTATCCCGACCACAAGAGCATGCTGGACAACGAAGAGCTGGACGCCGTGAGCGTGTGCACCTACAACACCCAGCATGCCGCGCCCACCATCTACGCGCTGAACAAGGGCGTGAACGTGCTGCTTGAAAAGCCCTTCACCGTCACCACCGAAGAGGCCGTGGAGGTCATGCGGGCCGAGAAAAAGAGCGGCAAGATCCTCTCCATCGGCTTCCAGCCCCGCATGGACGAGAACATGAAGATGATCAAGAAGATCGTGGAGAGCGGAGAGCTGGGCGAGATCTACTACATCCAGACCGGCGGCGGACGGCGCAGGGGCATCCCCAACAGCACCTTCATCGAGAAGTCCACCGGCGGCATCGGCGCCCTGGGCGACATCGGCTGTTACAGCCTGGACATGGTGCTCAATGCCATCGGCTATCCCAAGCCCCTGACCGTCAGCGGCTACACCTCCAACTTCTTCGGCACCAATCCCCTTTACGCCACTCCCGACGCCCATCACACCGCCGCGGAGAACGCCGCCCGCTTCAGCGTGGACGACTTCGCCGCCGCGTTCATCCGTCTGGAGGGCGGCATCATACTGGACTTCCGCATCTCCTGGGCCATGCACCTGGACACCCCCGGCGACACGGTGATACTGGGCAAGAAGGGCGCTCTGCGCATCCCCTCCACCGACTGCTGGAATGGCACCGTGGGCGGCCCCATGACCCTGTATCACGACCTGGCGGGCGAAAGGGCCCAGACCACCGTGCCGATCATCGAGAACAAGGGCGCGGGCCTGTTTGAAAAGAAGATCCGCTCCTTCGTGGACGCGGTGAAGTACGGCCTGCCCGCTCCCGTGCCCTCCAGCCAGATCCTGTACAACCAGGCCATCATCGACGGCATCTGCAAGAGCGCCGAGGTGGGCCACGAGATCCAGATCGAGATTCCCGAGATCTGAACCATACGCCGGTGACCATGGCGTCGAGGGGCCTTCGAGGCTCCGCGACGTTTGGATAGATGGATAGGAGGAAAGAACGTGAAAAAAGTGACCGCAGTATTGGTCTGCCTGGTCATGCTGCTGGGCATGCTCCCGGCCATGGCGGAGCAGACGCAGTCCCTGCCCCAGGTGGGCGACGTAGTGTACGGCTTTGAGGCCAAGCAGGTTCGCGAGGCTCCCTCGGTGGGCGCCACCGTGACCCTGTTTGAGCACCAGAGGACCGGCGCCCAGGTGATGTATATCGCCAACGAGGACACCTTCCGGGTGTTCGATTTGAGCTTTTTCACCCGGGCCGTGGACAACACCGGCCTGCCCCATGTGTTTGAGCACTCCACCCTGGACGGATCGGAAAAGTATCCCTCCAAGGCGCTGTTCTTTAACCTGAGCGCCC
>CADAGW010000165.1 GCA_902787475.1 uncultured Eubacteriales bacterium | reverse complement strand
CGGCGGGCAGACAAAGTGATCCGGGTGGTGTGCGGCCTGCCCCAGGTGCTCAAGGACAGCCAGGGCTGAATCTGTCTTTGATCTCTCAAAGGGACTGCGGACTGCTTCACCGGTCCAAAAGACCACCCCGACATGACATAGACCACATTGCCATTGCGAGGAACGAAGTGACGAAGCAATCCGTTTCCCGGCCTCCGGGATGGGATCAAACAGTCTGAAGCGGGCGAAGCGGGTGAAAATGAGTATATGAATATATATATTCTCCGACATGGCATGACCGCCGGGAACCGGGAGAAAAGGTACATCGGCGTCACGGACGAGCCCCTGTGCCCTGAAGGGCGGGAGGCTCTGGCCGCCCTGGGGACGAGCCGGCACGGGGGGAATGTGTACGTGAGCCCCCTGATTCGGTGCCTGGAAACGGCCAAAATGGTGCTTCCGGGGGCCGTTTTGGTGCCGGTTTTGGGCCTGAAAGAGATGGATTTTGGCCTTTTTGAGGCCAAAAACTGGCAGGAAATGGCCGATTTTGGGCCCTATCGGGAGTGGGTGGACGGCGGCTGCGAGGGCCGATGCCCCGGCGGAGAGAGCAGGGCGGCGTTCGAGGCGCGGGTGTCGGAGGCGTTTTTGGACATCGTATCCGGCCGGTTCGGCCCGGCGATTCCGGGTGAAAACCGTTGCGATGGAGCGGGCGAAGCGGGCTCCGAAGGGGCCGAAATGGGAGCAAAAAGAGACAAAACGGTGGTGATGGTGGCCCACGGGGGCACCATCATGGCGCTGTTTGACCGGTTTTCACGGCCCCACGGGGACTATTGGACCTGGAAGAGCGCACCGGCAGAGGGGTACGCGGCCAGATGGGACGGGGAAGGACTTGCGGACATCCGGCGGCTGACCGGCCTCCAGTGGGTGCGGGAGCTGGACGCGGCACAATAAGGGCCCGAGTGGGTGCGGGAAATTGACGGGGAATGATAAAGAAAATCCTTTCACGGTAAGGATATTTGAAAACACATATCACAGCATGGCGGGGGAAATGATATGAGGATCGGCTTGGGCATCGACACGGGCGGCACCTACACGGATGGAGTGCTGTATGATTTTGACCAGGAAAAGGTATTGCGACGGGAAAAGCGGCTGACCACGCCCCGGGATCTGAGCGAGGGCATATGCGCCCTGTTGGATGCCCTGGACGGGGAGATACTGCGGGAAACCCGGATGGTGGCCTTGTCCACCACCCTGGCCACCAACGCCTGCGTGGAGGGCCGGGGCGGCCGGGCGGCCATGATCATGATGGGCTACCGGGAAAACCTGGCCCGCCAGCTGGCCCCGGAATACGGCCTGGACGCGGCCACGGAGCTGTTTTTCATGGCCGGGAGCCATGGACAAAGGGGCGAGGTGTCGGCGGAGCCGGACATGGAGGCCCTGGACGCCTATCTGGAGGGGCTGGACCAGCGGGTGGAAGCGGTGGGCGTGTGCGAATACTGGGGCGTGCGCAACCCGGAATTTGAGCAGAGGGTGAAGGCCCGGGTGCGGGAGCGGACCCATCTGCCGGTGGCGGCGGCCCACGAGCTGACCTCCGAGATCAATTCCATGCGCCGGGCCTCCACCACGCTGCTGAACGCCCGGCTCATATTCCTGATCGACGATCTCCTGACCGCTGTCAGGCGGGCCCTTCACGACAGGGGCGTGGACGCGCCCATGATGATCGTGCGGGGCGACGGGTCGCTGATGACCGAGGATTTCGCCCGGGAGCGGCCCGTGGAGACCATGCTCTCTGGCCCGGCGGCCAGCGTCACCGGGGCCATGCGGCTCTCCGGGGTGCGGGACATGATCTGCGCGGACGTGGGGGGCACCACCACGGATCTGGCGGTGGTGCGCAGGGGCCGCACCCGCCTGGTGGATGACGGGGTGAACGTGGGCGCGTGGCGCACCGGCACCCGGGCCATAGGCATCCGCACGGCGGGACTGGGCGGCGACACGGGAGTGAACTGGAGCAGCAAGACCGGCCTCACCCTGGGGGAGAGCCGGGCCATGCCCCTGTGCGCCTTGGCCAGCCGGTATCCGGGGATCAAGGACGAGCTTCGTGCCATGAGGGCCAGCGAGCGGCAGACCACCTACAACCGGGGCGTGTTCTTCATATTGAACCGGCGGCCCCCGGAGCATTTCGACCCCACGGAGGGGGAAAAGAAGATATTCTCGGCCCTGGAAAACGGGCCCATGAGCGTGGAAAATCTGTCGGAGGCCCTGAACACCCGGCCCTATTTTCTGGATCTGGGCAGGCTTGAAAAGATGGGGCTGATACTCCGGTGCCAGCTGACCCCCACGGACATACTGCACCTGAGGAGGGAATACGACGCCTTCGACCGGGAGGGAAGCCGGCTGGGCATAGAGCTGATGGCCTTCCAGGCGGACCGGACCGCGGAGGACATCGAAAAGACGGTGATGGAGCTGGCGGCCAGGCGGGTGTTCCACCTGATCTCCCGGGAGCTCCTTCTGCGGGCGGCGCCCAAGATGCCGCCCCAGGACGCGGCGGAAGGATTCTCCTTTGAAAGCGCCAGTGACGAGGTGGAATGGAACATCCATCTCAAGATACCCATCGTGGGCATTGGGGCCCCGGCGGCGTCGCTCCTTAAGGAGGCGGCGGAGAGGCTCCACACACGGCTCATCCTGCCGGAGGACTACCGGGTGGCCAACGCCGTGGGCGCCATCACGGGGAGCATACTCTGCGAGAGCCGGGTGGAGATCAAGCCCAAATACGACGCCCTGGGCATAAACGGATATACGGCCCACGCCTCTGACGAGCGGTTCGAGTCGGAGGAGATGGAAGAGTGCCTCACGTGGGCCCGGAAGAAGGCCAGGGAGCTGGCCATATCCCAGGCCAAGCGCATGGGCGCGGGGGACGTGAGCGTGGAGATGGAGGACGAGGAGCAGACCGGCTACGCCGCGGGCGAGAACCGGGAGAGCATGCTCCTGGAAAGGTGGGTCGTGGCCCGGGCCTCCGGGCGGGTGGTCATCGTATGATCCCGGCGGGCTTTGAGGATAGGATGCGGCCTCTGCTGGGGGAGGAGACCGGGGCGTTTTTGCGGTGCCTGGACGAGCCCGTGTGCCGGGGCCTGAGGCTCAATCCCCGCAGGAAACACGCGGAAGAGGCGGCAAAAGACTACATCGACGGGCAGGTGCCCTGGTGTCCGGCGGGGCGGTACGTGCGGGAGGGCACCGCGCCGGGAAAGGACATACTCCACGCGGCGGGGGCGTATTACATGCAGGAGCCCAGCGCCATGGCCCCGGCGGAGGTCATGGACGCCCGGCCGGGGGAGTGGATACTGGATCTGTGCGCGGCTCCGGGGGGCAAGTCCGGGCGGCTGGCAGACGGCCTGGCAAGCCGTGGCGCGCTGGTGAGCAACGAGATCGAGCCCAGTCGGGCGAAGATATTGGCCTCCAATCTGGAGCGGCTGGGCGTGGTGAACGCCATAGTGACCTGTGCCAGTCCCCAGGCCCTGGCGGAGGCGTGGGGAGAGACCTTTGACGGGGTGCTGGTGGACGCGCCCTGCTCGGGCGAGGGCATGTTTCGGCGGGTGCCGGAGGCCCGGGACGAGTGGGACGAGGGGTCCCCGGCGGGCTGCGCCGCCCGGCAGGCGAAGATACTGGACTCGGCGGCGGAGATGGTGGCCCCGGGGGGCAGGATGGTGTATTCCACCTGTACCTTCAACCGGCAGGAGAACGAGGACAATATCGAAGCGTTTTTGGACAGGCACCCGGAGTTCGTGCCCGCGGAGTTCCGGCTGGAGGGCGTGGGGGAATCAAAAGGCGGGTGCCTGCGGCTCTGGCCCCACCGCCTGCGGGGCGAGGGGCATTTCGTGGCGAAGCTGATAAAGGGCGGCGAGCCCAGGCTCCGGAAAAGCGGGATGTGGAAAACAGACAAGGCGGCCATGGCGGCCTTTGAAACGCTGAAAAAAGAGGCGCTGGGGATGGCGCCCCGGTGGCTGTCTGAAGCCCAGATCAGTCTGATCGGGGATAAGCTGGTGGCTCTGCCGGAGGGCCCGGCGGGGAAGGCACTCGTTCGGGGCGTGGTGCTGGGCCGGGTGGGCCGGGGATATGTGAATCCGGAGCACGCCCTGGCCATGGCGCTGATGCCGGAGGAGGCCGCCTCCGTGCAGGAGGTGGACGAGGACGGGGCCTGGGCCCTGCTCTCCGGCCGCACCATCGACTGCCCGGGCCGGGGGTGGACCCTGGCCGTGTATAAGGGCATGCCCCTGTGCTGGGGCAAGTGCGTGGACGGCGTGATGAAGAATCATTTGCCCAAAGGGCTGAGGGTGGACGAGGGGAGGCGTTGAGGGGCTTCCAGTCCCTCAAACTCCCTGGCCAAAGGGACTTGTCCCTTTGGAATCCCTTCCTGCCGCCCTTCGGGCGGGGACAATTTTGAAATGGGGTGGGTTTGACAAGACAAGGCGGATGTGGTATAATGAACAAGCAAGCCGATGTGGTGGAATGGCAGACACCAGGGACTTATGATTTGAGCACCGGAGCGGGAAACCCTCCGAGTGAATGCCGGCTAATTCGGCGGAAACCCCACCGGGGCCACGCCGAGCTAACCCGGGGCCGGAGACGGCGCCGGAAATGTGTAGAGACTATATACCGGCGGCCTACACCCCAGTGGGGCAGGGCCAAGACATAGTCCAGACCACAACGCGGAACGCGGCTATGGCGACATAGTGTGGCAAGAAAATCCCTTGCTCGTTTCGGGCGTGCGGGTTCGAGTCCCGCCATCGGCAGAAAAAGGCCCTCCGATTTGGTTCGGGGGGCTGGTTTTATTACAGCGTGGGGGAGACCCCTCATCAGTCACGCTTCGCGTGCCAGCTTCCCCCCCAGGGGGAAGCCATTTGGAACGGCTGTATAATATGGGGAAATGACAGAAAAAGGGCCCTCCGATTTGGTTCGGGGGCCCGGGTTTGTTTTGGGGGACGGATTGCTTCGTTGGCCCTTCGGGCCGCCTCGCAATGACAAGGCAAAGGGTTTGCTTCGGCGCCTTCGGTTTTTCGCAATGATTGAAACAGGAAAACGAGAAATCAATTATGTCCCGCCCGAAGGGCGAAGACGGGATTCTTAAGGGCCTGGGCCCTTAAGCGCGGGGTTTGGGGGGCGAACGGAGGCACCCGCCAGTGGCGGAATCGTGCCGGAGAGAGCCCAATGAGCAAAGGAGCTTTTGAATATA
>CADAGW010000164.1 GCA_902787475.1 uncultured Eubacteriales bacterium | reverse complement strand
CGGACCAGTTCTGGAGCCTGTGCCCCCTTATGGCTCATCCCACCGCCTTGGACCAGGGCACCTCCAACGACTACGACTACGACCTATCCCCCTTCTGCCTGCCCAGGGTGCCGCCGGAAACCGTGCAGCTGGGCGGCAACTGCCGGGCGGTGGCCCTCCGCTGGCGGCTGAGGGACGAGGCGCTCGCGTCCGTGACCCTCTCCTGCGTGGCCCGGGACGTGGTGATCGGCATCATGGCCGCCACGCTCATCAAATAAGCGTCTGCCCTCTGTGAAAAATGTGCTTCTTCGCGTTATTTCGCTAAAATCCCTTTGTGAATTAACAAAGGGATTTTATAATAGGTCATCATCCCTTGGGTGGCGCAGATCCCGCCCGGGGCATAGTATACAGCATCATTTCACCGGAGGTGCGCGCGCATGGGCGTCAAGGTGTGTAAATTCGGCGGCTCGTCCCTATCGGACGCGGGCCAGTTCAAAAAAGTCAGGGACATCCTCCTCTCCGACCCGGAGCGCCGCTATGTGGTGCCCTCCGCGCCGGGCAAGCGGTTTAAGGAAGACGCCAAGATCACGGACATGCTCTACGAATGCTTCCGCCAGGCCAGCGGCGGGCGGGACATCACCCCCTATTTCGCCCCCATACGGGAGCGGTATCTGGGGATCGTGAAGGATCTGGGGCTGCCCATCGACCTCAGCGGTCGGCTGGACGAGACCCAGGCGCGGATACAGACCTACGACAACGCGGACTACACCGCCAGCCGGGGCGAGTATTTCAGCGGCGTCATCCTCTCCTGCTATCTGGGATGGGACTTTATCGACCCGGCGGACTATATCAAATTCGACAAGCAGGGCATGCTCAGCGCCGAGTGGACCAACGACATACTGGGCGAGGAGCTGAAAAAGCACGAGCACGCCGTGATCCCCGGATTTTACGGCAGCCTTCCCAACGGGGAGATCCACACCTTCTCTCGGGGCGGGTCGGACATATCCGGCGCCATCGTGGCCCGGGCCGCCGGGGCGGACATATATGAAAACTGGACGGACGTGCCGGGATTCCTGATGGCCGATCCCCGGATCGTGGATCATCCCAAGAGGATCGAAAAGCTGACCTACCGGGAGCTTCGGGAGCTGTCCTACATGGGCGCCACGGTGCTCCACGAGGACTCCATATTCCCCGTGCGCAAGGCGGGCATACCCACCAACATCCGCAACACCAACCAGCCGGACCACCCCGGCACCATGATACTGGACAGCATACCCGACAGCCGCGAGAGCGTCATCACCGGCATCGCGGGGCACAAAAACTTCACCCTGATCTCCATCGAGAAGGCCATGATGAACAGCGAGCTGGGCTACGGGCGCAGGGTGCTCCAGGCCCTTGAAGAGGCGGGGGTCAGCTTTGAGCATCTGCCCACGGGCATAGACACCATGTGCGTGGTGGCCGCGGACAGCGAGATCAACCACCACCGGGAGGAGATATTGGACAAGATCCAGCAGGCCTGCCGCCCGGACATACTGGAAATGCACTCCGGCATCGCCCTCATCGCCACGGTGGGCCGGGGCATGGTCAGAAACCCCGGCACGGCGGCCCGGCTCTTTACCGCCCTGGCCAGGGCCGAGGTGAACGTGCGCATGATCGACCAGGGCTCCAGCGAGCTCAATATCATCGTGGGCGTGGACGTGGAGGATTTCGAGAAGGCCGTGAAGGCCATTTACGAAGCATTCGTGTGATTTGACGGCGGGAGAGGATACCATGGTACTTAGCGCGGTTCACATCGTACTGGCCATATTCATCATGCTGGGCGCGGGCATGCTCATGTACCGGGCCCGTTGGATCCACGAGGGCAATCTGTCCCTGGTGTCGCGTCTCGTCATGAAGGTGGCCTTCCCCGGAATGGTCATATCCAATATATTTACCAACTTCGACAGGGCGTCGCTGGTATCGTCCCTTAAAAACGTGGCCGCGCCCTTTTTGTCCATCCTGCTGTGCCTGCCCCTGGCGCTGCTCATCATACGCCTCATCCGCCTGCCCAAGGGGCGGAGGGGCGTGTTCTGCGCCTGCTTCCTGTTCTCAAACGCCGTGTTTATCGGCGTGCCGGTGTCCACGGCCCTCTTCGGCGAGGGCGTGATGCCCTATACCCTTTTGTACTATATCGCCAACACGTCCCTTTTCTGGTCCATGGCCGTGTATATGATGAACCGGGACGGGGACAGCGGGAAGTCCCGGGAGGCGGCGGACTGGAAGGGGGTATTCCCCTATCTTCTGGCCCGGATCCAAAGACGGCCGGACGTGAAAAAAGATCCCCAGTTTGACGGGGCCCGGCTGGCGATGAACAAGCTCAATCGGATGCTGCCCACGCCGCTGTATACGTTTATCATCTGCGTGGCGCTGATGCTTCTGGGGTTCACGCCGCCCTCGTTTATCCGCAGCGCCAGCAAGTATCTGGGCAATATGGTCACGCCCCTGTCCCTCATCTATACCGGCGCGGTGATCATGCGGATGATCGAAGAGAAGCGGGTCAGATGGCACAAGGGCTATGAGTGGATCCTCCTGGGCCGGTTCGTGATCTCCCCGGCGGTGATGACGGCTCTGGCCCTGCTCTTTGGCATGATCCCGCTGATGAAGAACGCGTTGATACTGGAGGCCGCCATGCCCGTGATGGCCTCCACCCCCATCGCCGCGGCGGACGCGGGCTCCGACGGGGAGTACGCCGCCGGGGCCATGGCCCTGTCCACCTTTTTGTCCCTTCTGGTGATCCCCGTGTATATGCTGATACTGTGAGGCGCATATGATCGACAAAGCGCGGATCGTCACCACCGCCTGCACCCAGCCCCACAAAAACCTGGCGCTGGAGGAGGCTCTGCTTGCGTCCCTGGCCCCCCATGAGGCCATACTCTTTCTCTGGCAAAACCGGCACACCGTGGTCATCGGGGCCGGGCAGAACGCCTGGCGGGAGTGCCATGTGAAGCGGCTTCAGGAGGACGGGGGCACCCTGGCCCGGCGCTCCACCGGCGGCGGGGCGGTGTATCACGACCTGGGGAACCTGAACTTCTCCCTCATCGTGCCCCCGGAGGACTACGACGTGGCACGCCAGTCCCAGGTGATCCTGAGGGCCGTCAGGTCCCTGGGCATCGACGCGGAGCGGACCGGGCGCAACGACCTCACCGCCCAGGGGCGGAAGTTTTCGGGGAATGCCTTCCGGGTCCTCAAGACCGGATGCCTCCACCACGGCACCCTTCTTCTCCATTCCGACATGGAAAAGGTGGCCCGGTACCTGATCGTGGACCCGGACAAGCTCAAGAGCAAGGGCGTAAAGAGCGTGCCCGCCCGGGTGATCAACCTCTGCGACCTGGCGCCCGTGACGGTGGATTCGATGAAGGAGGCCATGATGGAGGCCTTTACCCACGAATACGGGGCCGCCAAAGCCGAGGACGCGGAAAGCATAGACGCGCCGGGCCTTGACGAGCTGATCCGGCGGTATGAAAGCTGGGAGTGGAACTTCGCCGCCTCCCCGGCGGGGGGCGAGCAGATCTACCGCCGGTTCCCCTGGGGCGGCGTGGAGATCACCGCCCAGGTGCTGCGGGGCCGGGTGGAGGGCTGCGCCGTGTTCACCGATTCCATGGACGAGACGCTGAAATTCCGTCTGGAGGACGCCCTGGAGGGCGTGAAATGGACGGGCGAAGCGTTGTATGAAGCCATATCCCCCGTCAACGCGGACGTGGCGCTGTGGCTCAAAGAAACGGTATAATACACGTGGCCAGGCTTTTACAGCCTGGCCATTCATCATATAGAAACAGAATATGCTACAGGGTCGGGCACCGCCAGTCAAAGCAAAGAGGCGGTTCATCAAAGGGCAGGCGGAACATCCTTTCGTCCACCGGGCCGCCCCGCCTTTGGGCCCATATCACGCCCGCGAGCATTTCGGCGTCCAGCGCCGTGTGGGCGTGGAAGCCGGGGCGGTAGTACCAGAAAAGTTTGTCCTCCGCCCCCAGGAAGCGGTATACCTCCCGGGCCGCCATGGTGGTCTGCCAGGAGCCCACGGGATTGCACCACATGTCGCCCGCCGCTTCCGAGATGAACAGGGTCCTGGGGGCCACCAGGGCCTTGATGAAATGCAGATCGAAGGGCAATTCGGTTTCCCGATCCACATATTTCTCCAGATCCCGGCTGTACCAGTAGGGGAACTGGAACAGGGAATCGCTGATCCGTTCCTCCCGGCCGGATGTACCGTCCTTGTAGACCGCCTCCACCCGGAGGCGGTAACACCCGCTGCCGCCAGCGCCGGATTCATTGGGGTTCACGATCCTGGCCCGCACATCTCTGGCCCCGGCCAGGAGGGCCGTCTTGCCGCCCCGGGAATGACCCGTGAAGGCGATGAAGTCCAGGTCTATGGGCAGTTTCAGCTGCTCCAGTGCGTCCACGCACCGGGAATAGCCCCAGGCCCAGGCGGAAATGGCCCCGCAGTCAAGGCCAGAGTAGGTATCGTATATGGGTCCGGTCCCCCGGGGCTCATCCTGCACGTCGTGGGCGATCTCCGTGCGGTCGAAAAGCGCCCAGCCAATGCCCCTTTGAAGGGCGGCGTCCAGATACCCCTCCCGCCGCAAAAAGCATCCGTCCCCGTCCACGATGATCGGACACAGTCCCTCCGCCTTTTCCGGCAGGATCACCTGAAGACGCAGGGTCATGGGTCTTTCTTTTGTGCCGGTATGGACGCGGTATACGGTGGAGCGGGTGTAGCGGTAGTCGCTCAGAGGCTCCACCCTCACAAACTCCGGCCTGGGCGGCTCGGGTCCAAAGAGCAGGTTGCAGGAATCTTTGCGCAATTCTTCCCGCCGCCCGGGCCACTGATCCCGCGAGGAAACGCGCCTGCCGTCCCGCCCCAGAAAGGGATCGGGCAGCGGGCCAAGGAGCGTCGATTTCTGGATGGTGAGCATGTCGCTGTGAACGAAAGTATCCTTCTCCATGGCGTACTCCTCCATCGTCAAAGAATTTGGGAAAGCCTTATTCCGCGTCGATGAGGTCTTCGTCTCCGGTAAATACGATCTTCTGCCCGGGCCTGGTCACCAGGAAGTCCTCGTCCCACTCCCCGTCCACCAGCCTTCTGAGTATGCTGTCGTCGCCCGGGGCCTCGATGTAGTCAAGCTCCATCTTCTTGGCGGCCTCCCGGGTCATCTCGGCGTAGCGGTCGTTGGGCAGGCCCGGATAGCGGATCAGCGCCGCGCACTCGTAGGTCTGCACCCAGCT
>CADAGW010000163.1:5269-9158 GCA_902787475.1 uncultured Eubacteriales bacterium | reverse complement strand
CGTTTGCCGACCCCACTGCCATCAGGTGCCGCCCCGGCAGGGCCTCAATGGAACGAAACACACTCCCCGGGTTCCCCCCGTCGCAGCGAAGGTACAAATCCCCCACATTCCCGCCCCGCATGTCCGGCACGGGCCAGGTTTCCCCGTGGGAGGGGGCGCCCGTCATGACGCTGCGGCAGTCGCAGAAAAGGTCCAAGTCCTCCGTCATGTCCTCTCTCAGGTCAAAGGCCGCCTCCGGCTCGTCCCGGCGCACGAACCGGCCGCCGATATAGGAGGGGATCAGCTTTCTCGAATGTCTCTTCCCCCCGTCAAACACCAGCGTGCCGCAGTCGGGCATCCTTTCGTTCAGCCGGTATATGTGCTTCTCCCCGTCAAAAAGAGACCACATATTCTCGTCCGCCAGGTCTTTTTCCCACCCGTATATGGCCGGCTTGGCTCCCTCGCCCCAGGCCCCGTAGGTGACGCCCTCCCGGCATGTGATCTGACCCCGGAACACGTCTCCCCGGCGGAACAGCACCCCGTCCCCGGGAGCAAGCGCCGCCCGGGACACCTTTTCCGTGCTCCGCCATGCGGTGCGCGGGGTCAGGCCGTCACATCCGTCGTCCCCCTCCGCCGATACGTAATAGGTCTTGCCCGTGATATGAGTCTCGTCCCGGGCCTCCCGGATGCGCCGTTTCATATCCTCGGCCCGCCGGTCCCACTCGCGGATCTGATCCGCCGTCGCCCTCTGGGTCACACATCTCACCCCGCTGTATGGAAATCTTCTCCTCCCGGCAGGCCGTTATTCGTAGAGCCCGTACCGGTCCCGAACGCTGGAAAAGGCTTCGGCTTCCTTCGCCCAGCCGGACAGGATCGCCTCCGGCGTCTTTTCCCCCAGCCGGATCTCGTCCGTGCCGGTCTCGATGTCTATATGATACCGCCCACCCTTTTGCGGCTCGCGGAAGGCAAAATCCTCCGGCCAGAGCCTTCGCACGGTGTCGATCAGCCGCACCCCCAATGCCACGGGGTCCACCGCCCGCTTGTCCAGCACGTGGATCTGCACCCCGGCGCAGACCTGCCCCGCGTACTTGAAAAACGACGGGATAAAGTAGGTCACTGAAAAGGCCAGCCCCGGCAGGTGAAGATGATCCAGCGCCTCTTTGAGGGCGAAGGGCTCTATATACGGCGCGCCAACCATCTCAAAGGGGCGGGTGGTGCCCCGGGCGTCGCTTACGTTGGTGCCCGCCAGCATGCAGGTGCCGCTGTACAACAGCATGGCGTCCATATTGGGCAGGTTGGGACTGGGGCAGATCCTGGGAAGCCCCGTCTCGTCGTAATACATATCCCTGTTCCATCCGCCCACCGGCACCACGGACAGCTCGCAGTCAAGGCCATACTGCCCCTGATACAGCCGCCCCAATTCCCCCATGGTCATGCCGTGGCGGATGGGCACCCGGGCAATGCCGATAAACGACAGGTTTTCTTCTCTGTGGGTGTTGCCCTGTATGGTTCCGCCGATGGGATTGGGTCTGTCCAGTATGACGCATTCCTTTTGCGCCGCCCTGCAGGCCTTCATCACGTAATACAGGGTGGATGGATAGGTATAATACCGGCACCCCACGTCCTGTATGTCCACCGCGATGGCGTCCACCCGATTCAGCGCCTCCTCCGGCGGCATATATACCCTTGCCGCCGGGTCGGAGGCCCCGGTGTCTATGGCGTCTTCAAACAGGCTGTAAACCGGCAGGCCGGAATGGACATCCACGGAGCCCTCGATATCCACGCCGCCCTGCTTTTCGCCCCGTATGCCGTGCTCCGGGGCCAGGAGGGCGGTGAGGGCGTATTTCTCCTTCAGCGCCTCGATGCTGGATACAAAGCGCCGGTTCACCCCGGAGCCGCCGGTCACCAGCCCCAGCCGCTTGCCCCTGAGCACCCTCTCATATTCCCCGATCCGGTCGATGCCGCACAGCACAGCCATGACGCCTTCCTCCTCAATATGCCCCGTACCGGTCCACCAGGGTCCTGACCCGGGCGATCCGCTCGGGCCGGCTGTAGGGCGGCACCTGATCGGCCACTCCCAGCACATACCGGGGAGATGTGCGCCAGGTGTCCAGTACCCGCTTCACGTACTCGTCGAACTGGCTGTCCGACACGCTGTCGGTAAAATACGCGCCGGGTATGCCGCCCCATATGACGGTATGATCCGCCACCCAGTTGTGCATATCCTCGATCTCGATGTCCCCGGTTGGCGCGGGGGTCAATGCCTCCATCACCCGGGCCCCGGCCTCGGACACCTCCCGAAGCAGGCCCCGCATGGTGCCGTCCATGTGCACAAAGGACACCTTGCCCCGCTCCCGGATCCTCTCAAACCACTTTTTCTCATACCGCTCCATGTACCGGTGGTAGGGTCTTTTGCCCACCACCTCGGAGCTGATGTTTTCCGGGATCATCAAAAACTCCGCCGGGGAGTCAAGGGCGATCTGCGCCGCCCGATCCGAGCAGACCTCCAGCCGGTCCAGCAGCTCCCCGAACTCCCCGTCGTCCTCGCTGAGTATATCCACGATGGCCACGATCCCCGCCTTCAGGGCCACCAGGTCCATATACGGGCTCTTGGGCAGATAGCACAGCACCGTTCCGTTGTCCCCCGCAAGGCGGACCCGCTTTTGGGCCTCCTCATACCGGCTCTCATACTTCGTATGCTCGCATATATACACATACGTCCTCAGGTCCTCTATGCTCTTGATCATATGCTCGCATATGGCCACGGTGTAGGATTTAGGAAGGATCTTTTCCACCTGCCGCAGGGACCCTACCGGCGTTTTCCAGGTGGTGGTGACCGTCTCCCCCTCCGCCCTTCGCTCCACGTCCACGTTTTCCGCCACTCCCGCAAAGGGCTCGTATCCCTGCAGATAGAACCCCACGCCCAGATCCCGGTGCAGCCTGAACAGCCCGTCTCCCTTATATTCCTCGCCGATCACATGGTTCTCCTCGGCGTAGGGGATCCAGTAGGCCAGATCCCCGAACCAGGGCACCTGGTCCGGCTTACCGCCGGAGAGCAGAGTGAGCACCCTTTCCCGTTCCTTCATACCCATCCATCCTTTCCCGTTCCCAACGAATCCTTCCCCGGGCGTTATCTCAGTCCCAACTCCTTTTCGTACTTCGTGCCGATGAACTGCACATATTTGAATTCCTCCGGCTTATGCCGTATGATCCAGTCCACGTAGGAGGATATCTGGTAGGAATAATTCAAATATCCCATGGTGTTCCCGTGCCCCAGCGTGTCCTCCCAGTCCTGCCGCTCCACGGCATATATGTCCATCTCCAGCAGATACACGTTTTGGAACAAGGCGCTTACCGCCCGGATGGCGTCGTTGTATTCTGAATACCTTCGTTCCTTTTTCATCAGGATGGGAAATATCTTCGCCGTTGGCTGAATGCTCTGGATTTCTGAAATGATCCTGGCGTAGTTCCCCGTAAAGGTGGCCCCGTTGTGTTCCCAATCCATCAGGTCCACGTCCTCCAGCGACCCGATGGGCACCGAGCGATTGTAGTCGTTGTGACCCAGAGCGATAAAGTACGCCTGGCACAGGTGATCCCCGTCCATCATCATATCGTAGTATTGGGAGCCAAAGAACGTGTCCGTGCCCATGCCGGACACCGAGAAATTGTAGGCGGTGGAGCCGCAGTATCTGGCCATGTACTGTATCCAGCTGTACTCATACATATTGACGTTTTTCTGCTTCGCCTCCCCGTCCGCCGTGACATACGTCATGGCCCCGGAGGACAGGCTGTCCCCCACCACGCCCATGGTGCGGAATATCTTCGTCATGCCCCCGTCCTGTATGATGGTCTGAAGGGGGTACTCGTCCCCTTCCCTTTTCTCCGTCTCTACAGTCATGCGCGGCCCCGG
>CADAGW010000163.1:0-5243 GCA_902787475.1 uncultured Eubacteriales bacterium | reverse complement strand
GCCCCGGATGTGAAACTGGCCGGAACGTTCCCTCTCCATGGGGATCCGCAGAAACGCCGCGCCATCCGGCAGGGCATAGCGAAGCCTTTGCCCGTATTCCGCGCCTGTGATGGCCTCGATCAGGTGCATTTGGTCGTCATACGCCAGCGCGCAGGCCGGCTCCTGCCAATACACATCGAAGGTGACTTCGTTGTATTTGCCCACCCGCACCGGCAGGGTGGTGGCGTATTCCGGGTCATACACGCTCTCATTTTCCGCCGTATAGTATATGGCGGTAAACAGAGTAAAAGGGATCTCCTTCCCCTCCTCCGCTTCCTCCGCCAGAGCCGCGCCCATGATCAGAAGCAGCGCCGCCGCCCATGCCCATATGCCCTTTCGCACCGTCACACCCTCCCATGCCTTTCGCAGGCCATATTCATTCGGTACACAATATGATTGTAGCATATCGTGCGCCTCGTTTCAAGAACAAAAGGGACGCCGCCCCGGGTATTTATCCGGCACAGCGCCCCGCATATATTACCGTCCTTTCGCCAGCTCCGCCGCCTCCGGCCGCATGAGCAGGCCCTGGGGGATCAGGCCGTATTCCTCCGACCACTGATCTCCTACGGTCATGAAGTTGTCCGGCCCGTAGGCATCCGCGATCCTGGGCACCTGATGAAGGGGCCCGAAGGTATTGCGCCGGGTCAGTACCACCTCCAGGGCGGATAGATCCTCCACCTCCGCCTCAAATGGCGCGAAGGCCAGCGTCCGGGTCTGTTTGCCCACGATCTTCACCAGCGCCCCGCCGAAGGCGTCCACCCGCACCCGTAGCGCTCTGCCCGCAAGGCCCGCGTCGTCCATTTCGTAGCGCACCCGCCCGGAGTAGAAGGGCAGTCCCTGCCCGGTAATGTCGCCCAGGGCAAGCCTTTCGGGCAGCACGGTCAGAACGGGGGTCTTCCCCTCCGCCAGCTCCACGCCGAACCGGCCCAGCAGATACATGCTCTCAAGGCCGCTCATCCTCGTATAGTCCATGTTTATCCGGATCCGGTTTTCGCCCTTCCGCCATGCGCTGTCGGGGATCCTGACCCGGTCAAAGCATATGTCGATCCACTTGCCCGCGCTGACCGCGTCGATCTTTTCCCCGTTGACATAGAGCCCCTTGACGTTTTCCATATTCTCCAGCGCCAGCTCCACGCCGCTGGGCAGGACTGACACCTGCACGGCAAAGGTGAGAGACAGGCCGGCCAGGGGCGTCCTGGCGTCGGGATCGTATTTGGCCTCGTACCAGGGCTGGAGCATCTCGCCGCCCCGCCAGCGGAGGCCCAGCCGATCCCGGATGGCCCGGTCCGCCTTGAGCGCCTCCATGACGGGCATGTCCAGCTTCTCCCCGCCGGAGAGCGTCCCCTGGGCCTTCACCATGTCCAGTACGCACACGTTGGGCTCGTCCAGGGTGTACCGGTACGCATCCGGGAGGGTCACTTTTGCCGTTTCCTCCGCCGGGGCGCCGCATGTCTTTTCCGTCTCCGGCACGCTTCCGTCTCCCAGGAAATAGAGCCTCTCCCCGCCCCTCTCCAGGTTCAGCGCAAGCTCCCATTCCCCCGTCTCCCCGTTTTGCACGGCGTCCTCCGCCCTGGTCATCCGCCCGCTCCGGGGATCCCACGCTTCCACATACGCACCCTTTCCAAGGCATACGGCGAGGCCTTTTAGGTCCTTCCGCCTGTCGTCGTTGATCAGCAGGGCCATCCTGCCGCCGTCCACCTGCCAGCCCCTGGCCAGCACCTTTTCCCGGCCTTCGCCCGTCACCTTCACCTCGTCGCCCCTTTGGCAGGCGGCGATCAGGTCGGGAGACTCCAGATCCACCCGCAGACTCCTCTGCGCCAGCGCCTGCACGTCGCCCGAGGGCTCCGCGTCCACATATCCCGGCACGGCTCCGGCGAAGATCACCTGTCCGCCCTGATCGGCGAAGCTCCGAAGAAGGGCCAGGGTGGTGGCCCGCAGGGTCTCGGGGCCGGATACGAGCACCTTGGTGTAGGGGGCCCTGCCCACCCACAGCACGCCCTTTTCCACCCGGCCGTGGCGGGCCATGATGTCCTCCTCGCCGTAGTCAAAGTCGATGCGGTTTTCGGTGAGCCGCCGGAAGGTACGCCGGTATCTGTCCTCTATGTTCTTCACGTCCGGGTCCGCCGCCTCCAGGGAATCTATGGCCCCGGCGTACATTCTGGCCCACACGCTCTCTATGGGACTCACCACCAGCAGTCCGCACTGGGGCTCTGCCCCGTCCGTGGCCGCGTGGATCCGGGCGTAATAGTCCTCGATCAGGTGATAGTCCGTATACCACCCGGACTGGTGCAGTATGCTGGCGGGGTAGTCCCGCTTGGCCTCCCCCTTCATGGTATACCAGGACAGGTGGGGACAGCGGAGGTTGACCCCGTACAGCGCCTGCCAGTCCCCTATGTTTTTGTAGGACTCAAAGCTCATCTGCCAGCCGGTACAGCCGTTGGTCTCGGAGAGCACCTGCCCCTTGCCCAGCTGCCGGGCCACGGAGGACACCTGCTTGGCGTTCCAGTAGCACCGGTTGTGCTCGGTCAGCAGATCCATGCCCGGCGCGTCCATGTATTCATAGTGCCGCATCAGGGAGCCCTGCATGGCCGTCTGGGCGCACAGGCTGTCCTCGTGCAGGGCGTGGCCGGTGACCATCAGGCGGTTTTCCCGGCACCAGTCCTGTATGGGGATGGCGAAGTTTTCAAGGAACAGCTCCTCAGCCGTCTCGAAATAGTCCCGGGTGACCCGGGATACGGGTTTGCCCTTCATCCTGCCGAACAGCTCCGGCAGCCGGGGCGTAAGGTCATATCCCCGCCGCTTTTTGAATTCCTCCAAAAACGCCGGCGTCCAGCTGACCCGGTTGATCTTCCCGCCAAAGGTGGTCATGCAGGCCCCCCGGTGGGGCTCGTCGGTGAATATGCCCATGACGCTCTTTCCCAGCCGCTCCCCGCACTTTTCCTTGTATTTCTGGTGGGTCAGCCGGATATAGTCCTCCGTGGCGGCCCGGTTCATGGTGTCGGCGTAGCAGGTGCCGTTGTAGTTGTCGCTCATTTTGGCCATTTCCACCGTGGCGCAGGAGAGTATCTCCCCAGCCTTAAGGGCCCTGTCCCCCTCCAGCATCCGGTATTCGGATATGAACTCTCCGTCCATTTTCACGGCGAATGCCGCCACGCAGTTTTTTGCCCCCAGGTAAGACTCGGCGTCCTCCGTCCTGTATTCCAAAAACCGGGCCCGGTTCTCCTGCTTCACCGTCACCATGCCGCCGGCGCTTCCGGAGGGCCACCGGTCCTCGTCGTAGAGCCACACCTCCATGCCCTCTTTGGCCCCGTGATCGGCGCAGGCGTTGATCAGGTCGAACCATTCCTCCCCCAAATACTCCGTTTCAAGGCCCGTGCGGGAGTGCATGAAAAACCCGCCGAAGCCCATTTCCTTCATCACGTCGATCTGCCGGAGCAGCTCTTCTTTTTCAAGCTTTCCGTTCCAGGCCCAAAAGGGCTTGGCCCTGTAATAGCTGGTGGGGCTGGCAAACAGTTCCCTGCGTTTTTGAAGCTCCATGATGTATCCCCTTTCTTTTCCCCTGTGTGTACATTATAAAACGCATCGCCGGAAGAAACAATCCCCTTTTTTCCAAAACTCTCACCGCATATCCAAAACCTCCCCGGCCCGGAAGGAAACAGCCTCCCCCATGCCGAATACATACTCGTCACCGCTCATGAGAATACCAGCCAAAGGAAGAGGCGTACCGCTATGAAGTATTACTGCAATCCGGTCAACGTCAATTACCGCTACCAGTTCCACCCGGATCCCGACGCCCCCGGCAAGACGCGCGCCTGCCGGGAGGCAGCCGACCCCTCCCTGATCTGCTTTCACGGCCGATACTACATATTCGCCTCCATGACGCTGGGGGTGTGGGTGTCTGACGACATGGCTCACTGGGAAAACCACCGCCTGCCCCAGGATCTGCCCCTCTACGACTACGCCCCCGACGCCCGGGTGATGGGCGATTGGGTATACATTTGCGCCT
Source organism: uncultured Eubacteriales bacterium (assembly GCA_902787475.1). Taxonomy (GTDB): domain Bacteria; phylum Bacillota; class Clostridia; order Christensenellales; family Aristaeellaceae; genus RUG13279. The sequence continues at coordinate 1,198 of CADAGW010000163.1, read as the reverse complement.
CCAGCCGGGAAAAGGACTGCGACCGCTGGCGCACGAAGGACATACTGAGCGGCCCCTATGAGAAGATCCCCGGCGCCTTCCCCTTCTGGGATCCCAATCTGTTCATCGATGACGACGGGAGGGTGTATTTCTACTGGGGCTGCTCCAACGCCACGCCCATATGGGGCATAGAGCTGGACCCCGCCACGCTGCGGCCCAGGGGAGAGAAAAGGGTGCTCCTCTCCGGCCATCCCCTTGAGATCGGCTACGAGCGCGTCGGCCACGACAACAGCGTGTATCCCGCCTCCGAGGAGGAGGTGGAAAAGAGCTTCCACGCCTTTTTGCGGGAGCGGGGCGTGACGGAGGATCAGGTGCCCGAATCCATCCGGCCCATGATCCGGGGCATGGCCTCCCGCATGCCCTTCATCGAGGGGGCCTGGATGGATAAATACAACGGAAAATACTACCTCCAATACGCCGCCCCCGGCACAGAGTACAACACCTATTCAGACGGCGTATACGTGTCAGACAGCCCCCTTGGCCCCTTCACCCTGGCAGATAACAACCCCTTCTCCTACAAGCCCGGCGGCTTTCTGCCCGGCGCGGGACACGGCAGCACCATGCGGGATATGAAGGGCCAGTGGTGGCACACCGCCACCATGCGCATCAGCATGAACCACAACTTCGAGCGCCGGGTGGGCATATGGCCCGCGGGCTTCGATGACGGCGGAGAAATGTACTGCAACCAGCGCTACGGCGACTGGCCCATGGCCGCGGAGGGCGACCCCTGGCGGGATCCCGCCTGGATGCTCCTAAGCGCCGGCAAGGGGGCCGCGGCCTCCTCCTTTGTGGAGGGCCACGGCCCGGAAAAGGCCGCGGAGGAAAACGTGCAGACCTGGTGGCGGGCCGCCTCCGCGGACCGGAGCGAATGGCTTCAGATCGATCTGGGCCGGGCATACGACATCCACGCCGTGCAGATCAACTTCGCCGACGACCATATCGACATCCCCTGCCCCGGAGAGATCGCCCCCGGCATCTCCGCCCGGTACATCGAGGAGCGGGACCTTTTCACCCAATGGCGGCTCACGGCCAGCGCAGACGGGGAAAAATGGTTCGTGGTGGAGGACAAGTCCGCCGCCCAAACCGATTTGAGCCACGACCTGGTCATACGGGAGGAGGGCTTTTGTGCCCGGTACCTGCGCCTTGACCAGATGGCGGT